>NZ_JBTOQI010000009.1:0-143286 GCF_055283875.1 Pseudomonas sp. HP_14
CCGGGCCCCAGCCGCCTCCCCCCCCGCGTTGCACCGCGCCCCCCCCGCCCCCCAACCCCCCCCCCACCACCCCCCCCCCCCCCCCCCCCCCCCCCCCCCCCCCCCCACTCCTACAGAAAAAACCGCGTTCCCGCAGGCTGTGCGTTACTCCTGCGGTTCTTCTTCATCCGGGGCAGCGTCGGCTTGCAGCTCGTCGGCGGATACGTCTTCGTCAGCAATGCTCAACGCTTCGCCTTCAATGATTTCACCGTCTTCACCGATTACCAGCTCTTCGCCTTCGATTTCCGAAGGCTCTTGCACGCGCTCCAGGCCGACCAGTTTCTCGTCGCTGGCCAACTTGATCAGCGTGACGCCCTGAGTGTTACGACCCAGACTGGAAACCTCATCGACACGGGTACGAACCAGAGTGCCCTGATCGGAGATCAGCATGATTTCTTCGCCGTCGAGTACCTGTACCGCGCCGACCAGTCGACCGTTACGCTCGTTGCTGACCATGGCAATAACGCCCTGACCGCCACGCTTGTACTCAGGGAACTCGGTGATCGCCGTACGCTTACCGTAACCACGCTCGGAAGCAGTCAGGATCTGGCTGCCTTCTTCCGGGATCAACATCGAAATCAGCTTCTGCCCTTCTGGCAGACGCATGCCGCGAACACCGCGAGCAGTACGACCCATGGCGCGAACGTCAGATTCCTTGAAGCGCGTTACCTTGCCGCCGTCAGAGAACAGCATGATTTCCTGCTCGCCATCGGTGATGGCTGCGGAAATCAGGATGTCGCCTTCGTCCAGCTCAAGTGCGATCAGGCCCACGCTACGCTGACGGCTGAAGGCCACCAGCGGGGTTTTCTTCACGGTACCGTTGGCGGTGGACATGAAGATGAATGGAGCCTTCTTCTTGTCAGCAGCCTTGATGCGTGCTTTACGCTCTTCTTCGGTCTCGTTGCTGTTCTCTGCGTCGTCGATCTCACCTTCGATGCCAGCCTCTTCCTCCTCGTCAGCCCGCTTGCGCATGGCTTCCAGGTCGACCGGCAGCATGGTCGTGATGTACTCGCCGTCGCTCAATGGCAACAGGTTGACCAACGGACGGCCACGGGCAGCGCGGGACGCTTCCGGGATCTCGTAGGTTTTGAGCCAGTACACCTTACCTTTGCTGGAGAACATCAGCAGCGTGGTGTGACTGTTGGCAACCAGCAGGTGAGCAATGTAGTCCTCATCCTTGATGCCGGTAGCCGATTTGCCTTTACCGCCACGACGCTGCGCCTGATAAACCGCCAGAGGCTGAGTCTTGGCATAGCCGCCGTGGGAAATCGTAACGACGCGTTCCTCTTCAGGAATCATGTCGCCCAGTGTCAGGTCCAGACGCGCATCAAGAATCTCAGTGCGACGAACATCCCCGTACTCGACGCGGATCAGTTCCAGCTCTTCGCGGATCACTTCCATCAGACGCACGGCGCTGTTGAGGATGCGCAACAGTTCGCCGATCTGGCTGAGGATTTCCTGATACTCGGTGAGCAGTTTTTCATGCTCAAGACCGGTCAGGCGGTGCAGACGCAATTCGAGAATGGCCTGGGCCTGTTCTGGCGACAGGAAATACTTGCCGTCACGCAGACCGTACTGTGGATCAAGGTTTTCCGGACGGCATGAATCCGCACCGGCGCGCTCGACCATTTCCACGACTGCGCTGGACTCCCAAGGGGTCGAAATCAACCCGATCTTGGCTTCTGCAGGTGTCGGCGAGGCTTTGATAAGGGCGATAACCGGATCGATGTTCGACAGGGCTACCGCTTGACCTTCGAGCAAATGACCACGCTCGCGGGCTTTACGCAGTTCAAATACGGTACGACGGGTGACCACTTCACGACGGTGACGAACAAAGGCTTCCAGCAGATCCTTGAGATTGAGGATTCGCGGACGGCCATCGATCAGCGCAACGATGTTGATACCGAAAACGCTTTGCAGCTGGGTCTGGGCATAAAGATTGTTGAGGATGACCTCAGGCACTTCACCACGACGCAGCTCGATCACGACGCGCATACCGTCCTTGTCGGACTCGTCGCGCAGTTCGGTGATACCTTCGAGCTTCTTCTCTTTAACCAGCTCGGCGATCTTCTCGATCAGACGGGCCTTGTTCAACTGATACGGCAGCTCGGTAATAACGATCTGCTGACGACCACCGACCTTGTCGATGTCTTCAACCATCGAACGGGCACGCATGTAGATGCGGCCACGACCGGTGCGATAGGCTTCGACGATACCGGCACGACCATTGATGATCGCGGCAGTCGGAAAGTCCGGGCCCGGGATGAACTGCATCAGTTCATCGATGGAGATTTCCGGGTTGTCGATCAGCGCCAGACAGCCGTCGATGACTTCACCCAGGTTGTGCGGCGGGATGTTGGTCGCCATGCCCACGGCGATACCGCTGGAGCCGTTGACCAACAGGTTGGGAATACGGGTCGGCATGACGGCCGGGATCATTTCCGTGCCGTCGTAGTTCGGCACCCAGTCCACGGTCTCTTTATGCAGGTCAGCCAGCAGCTCGTGAGCCAGCTTGGTCATACGTACTTCGGTGTATCGCATGGCCGCAGCGTTGTCGCCGTCGACCGAACCGAAGTTACCCTGACCATCTACCAGCAAATAGCGCAGCGAGAATGGCTGTGCCATACGAACGATCGTGTCGTATACGGCAGTGTCGCCGTGCGGGTGATACTTACCGATAACGTCACCGACCACACGGGCGGATTTCTTGTACGGCTTGTTCCAGTCGTTACCCAGTTCGCTCATTGCGAACAGCACACGCCGGTGCACGGGCTTCAAGCCATCGCGTGCATCGGGCAGTGCCCGCCCGACGATTACGCTCATTGCGTAGTCGAGGTAGGACTGCTTCAGCTCGTCTTCGATATTGACCGGGAGGATTTCTTTGGCCAGTTCGCCCATGAGAAGCTCGATTCCTTTTTCTGGTGAAACTTCGTACATCCATTCGGGAGGAACGAAGCTCGCCGCTACCGGCACGTTTGCCTGGCAACGACTTACGACAAATCAACGAGTTATGCCCTGGATCTGCGCAGTAGGGACGACTACCGCAAGCGTCCCTGGAAACCGCCGGATGTTACCACAATCGCCGCTAAGCACCTATCCTTTGAAAGCCCTGAAAACGAGCTTGTCCGTCGCAAGATTGCTGAGAAACGCTTACAGGCCCGTTTAGCGCCCTTGCGACGAAAACTTTCACTGGTCGCTCAAGCGATCAATGCAGCCGTTTGCGGCACATCAATTGAGCCATTTTTGCCGTATCCGGACGCTCGACAATCCCCTTTTCAGTGACGATTACGTCAATCAGATCAGCAGGCGTCACGTCGAATACCGGGTTGAATGCGTCGACATCGGCGCCGACTCGCTGACCGCCGACCTCAAGCAACTCACGACCGTCACGCTCCTCAATAACGATGTCCTCACCGCTGGCCATGTCCATGTCGATCGTCGAACTCGGCGCCACAACCATGAAACGCACGCCGTGATGCATTGCAGCAACGGCCAATTGGTAAGTCCCGATCTTGTTGGCCACATCGCCATTAGCGGTAATCCGGTCGGCACCTACGATCACCCAGGTAATACCTTTGGTTCGCATCAAGTGAGCGGCTGCCGAATCGGCATTAAGGGTCACCGGGATACCTTCATTAGCCAGCTCCCAAGCAGTCAGACGGGAGCCTTGCAACCAGGGCCGGGTTTCGTCGGCGTAGACACGCTCGATCATGCCTTCCAGATGCGCGGCGCGAATCACGCCCAGCGCGGTACCGAAACCGCCGGTGGCCAATGCACCGGTATTGCAGTGGGTCAGCACCGCCTGCAGGTTGCCCTGATGTTTGCGAATCATGTCCGCGCCCAGTTGAGCCATGGTCAGATTGGCTTCACGGTCACTGAGGTGGATCGAGACAGCTTCGGCCTCCAGCGTTACCAGAGGATTTTCTCCCTCTTTGAGGCGCTGCAGCCGATCGCGCATCCGGTTTAGCGCCCAGAACAGATTGACGGCCGTCGGGCGCGAATCTGCCAGCAGCCGGAAATCCTCCTCCAGAGCGGCGACCCAGTCACCTCCCGCGGCGATCCGGGCACGAGCCCCCAGCACCACACCGTAAGCGGCGCTGATACCGATCGCCGGAGCACCCCGTACAACCATTGAACGAATTGCCTCGGCAACTCCGGCCGCGCTGTCGTAAGCGAGCCATGTTTCTTCGAACGGCAAGATGCGCTGATCCAGCAGATACAGAGCGTCATCCCGCCAATCGATGGCTTTCACCTTTTCAGCAGCCAACAATCGATCGCGCATAGCACACCCCATACTCAAAAAACCCAAGCCGGACATCAAAAGCGGCCGATTATAGCGAGCCGTCGACGAAGACGCTCGGGTATACTGCTCCGTCCCCATAATAAGCCCCGGAAGCCCAGTCATGCCTAACGCCGCTGCCCCGCTCGACCTCTTGCTCCTGCCCGCCTGGCTGGTGCCGGTCGAACCTGCTGGCGTGGTGCTCAAGGATCATGGGCTGGGCATCCGCGACGGTTGCATCGCTTACATCGGCCCTCGCGCCGAAGCGCTGAAACAGCCGGCGCTGCAAACCCTGGAACTGCCCGAGATGCTGCTCAGCCCAGGACTGATCAATGCTCACGGCCACGCGGCGATGACCTTGTTCCGAGGTCTGGCCGACGATTTGCCGCTGATGACCTGGCTGCAGGACCATATCTGGCCCGCGGAGAGCCAGTGGGTCGACGAGGAGTTCATACGCGACGGCACTGATCTTGCGATCGCCGAGCAATTGAAAGGCGGCATCACCTGTTTTTCAGATATGTACTTTTACCCCTCGGTGGCGGCTGATCGCGTTCACAACAGCGGGATCCGTGCGCAAATTACGGTGCCGGTCCTCGATTTCCAGATTCCCGGCGCACGCAATACCGACGAAGCGCTGCACATTGGCGTGCAACTGTTCAATGATCTGGCCCACCATCCACGCATCAAGATCGCGTTCGGCCCTCATGCCCCCTACACCGTTGGCGACGAAAATCTGGAGAGGATCCGGGTCATCGCCGATGAACTGGACGCCATGATCCAGATGCACGTTCACGAGACTGCCTTTGAAGTCGAGCAAGCTGTAGCACAGACAGGCGAGCGCCCCTTGGCACGCTTGAACCGTCTGGGCATGCTAGGTCCGCGCTTTCAAGCGGTACACATGACACAAATCAGCGATGACGACCTCGCGTTGCTGGTAGAAAGCAACTCCAGCATCATCCATTGCCCGGAATCGAATCTGAAACTGGCCAGCGGCTTTTGCCCGGTCGAACGACTGTGGCAGGCGGGCGTCAATGTTGCGATAGGCACCGACGGTGCAGCCAGTAACAACGATCTGGACCTGCTCGGAGAAACCCGAACCGCCGCACTGCTGGCCAAAGCTGTTGCAGGCTCGGCTGCCGCACTGGACGCCCACCGCGCATTGCGTATGGCAACCCTGAATGGCGCACGGGCACTGGGCATCCAGAACGAAGTGGGCTCTCTGGAAATCGGCAAGGCTGCGGATATCGTCGCCTTTGACCTGTCCGGTCTGGCCCGCCAACCGATTTATGATCCGGTTTCACAGCTTATATATGCCACCGGCCGCGACTGTGTCAGCCATGTATGGGTCGCTGGCAAGCAACTGCTCGATGATCGCCGCCTGACACGTATGGATGAGCAGGCGCTCTGCGACACCGCCAAAGCCTGGGGCAAGCGAATTTCCGGGCACACCGAATAAGACCGGGCTGGCGTTTTCAATCGCCAGCCCGCTGCACGTATTTTGAGTTCAAGAGGACATTCCATGAGCAACGTCGATCACGCAGAAATCGCCAAATTCGAGGCCCTGGCCCATCGCTGGTGGGACCGTAACAGCGAATTCAAGCCGCTGCACGATATCAACCCGTTGCGGGTCAACTGGATCGACGAGCGTGTCAATCTGGCGGGCAAGAAGGTTCTGGACGTCGGCTGTGGCGGCGGGATTCTCAGTGAAGCCATGGCACTGCGCGGCGCGACAGTAACCGGTATTGATATGGGCGAGGCGCCGCTCGCCGTCGCCCAACTGCACCAACTGGAATCCGGCGTTCAGGTCGAATACCGTCAGATCACGGCTGAAGACCTGGCCGAAGAGATGCCCGAGCAGTTCGATGTCGTAACGTGCCTGGAAATGCTTGAGCACGTGCCAGATCCCTCGTCGGTGATTCGCGCCTGCTACCGCATGGTCAAGCCCGGCGGCCAGGTGTTCTTCTCGACCATCAACCGCAATCCGAAGGCGTATCTGTTCGCCATCGTCGGCGCCGAATACATCATGGGCCTGCTGCCGCGCGGCACCCACGACTTCAAGAAATTCATTCGCCCGTCCGAGCTAGGCGCCTGGAGCCGTGCCGCAGGCCTGCAAGTCAAAGACATCATCGGCCTGACCTACAATCCGCTGACCAAGCACTACAAGCTGGCTTCGGACGTAGACGTCAACTACATGATCCAGACGCTTCGGGAGGCGTAACCATGCGTTTGAGAGCAGTTCTATTCGACATGGACGGCACCCTGCTCGACACCGCCCCGGATTTCATCGCCATTTGCCAGGCGATGCTGGCAGAGCGCGGTTTCCCGGCGGTTGAAGACAAACTGATCCGGGACGAGATTTCCGGCGGTGCCAAAGCGATGGTCGCTGCAACGTTCGCTATGTCGCCTGAGGCTGAAGGGTTCGAGGCGTTGCGCCTGGAGTTTCTGGAGCGCTATCAGCGCGACTGCGCCGTACACAGCAAACTGTTCGACGGCATGGCAGAACTGTTGGCTGATATTGAAAAGGCCAACCTGATCTGGGGCGTCGTCACCAATAAACCGGTACGTTTTGCGCAGCCGATCATGGATCAGCTCGGGCTCTCGCAACGCTCGGCCTTATTGATCTGCCCTGATCATGTCACCAAGAGCAAACCCGACCCTGAACCATTGACCCTCGCCTGCAAAATGCTTGATCTGGATCCGGCAAGCGTACTGTTTGTAGGGGATGATCTGCGCGATATCGAATCAGGCCGAGACGCAGGCACTAAAACGGCGGCGGTTCGCTACGGTTACATTCACCCCAACGACAACCCCGATCATTGGGGCGCAGACGTGGTAGTAGATCACCCGCTGGAACTGCGCAAGGTGCTGGATAACGCGCTTTGTAGCTGCTGAAGGCGCTTCAGAACTGCATGCAAAGCGCGGACCTGTGGGAGCCGGGCTTGCCCGCGATAAAGCTGGACGCAATTGACTTCATGTCTGCGGCGCCCTTATCGCGGGCAAGCCCTACTCCCACAGGGATTGCGCAGGCCGACAACCCGGTTTCAAGAGGTAACCCATGTTTGATTACTCCCCTCGCCCCGACCTGCTCACTGGCCGGATCATTCTGGTGACCGGCGCAGGACGCGGCATTGGTGCTGCTGCTGCGAAAACCTACGCGGCACATGGCGCGACTGTACTGCTTCTGGGCAAGACCGAAGCTAACCTGACTCAGGTGTACGACGAAATCGAAGCCGCTGGCCATGCCAAGCCTGCCGTTATCCCCTTCAATCTGGAAACGGCCCAGCCCCATCAATACGATGAACTGGCAGCCATGATCGAAAACGAGTTCGGCCGACTTGACGGCCTGCTGCACAATGCCTCGATCATCGGTCCCCGCACGCCACTGGAGCAGTTGTCCGGCGAGAATTTCATGCGCGTCATGCACATCAACGTCAATGCGATGTTCATGCTGACCAGTGCGTTACTGCCGCTGCTCAAACTGTCTCGGGACGCCTCGGTGGTATTCACTTCCAGCAGCGTCGGACGCAAAGGTCGCGCTTATTGGGGCGCCTACGGGGTCTCGAAATTTGCGACCGAAGGCCTGATGCAAACCCTTGCCGACGAACTCGATACCGTAGCTCCAGTCCGCTCCAACAGCATCAATCCTGGCGGCACGCGCACCAGCATGCGTGCGCAGGCTTACCCCGCAGAGAACCCGCTGAACAATCCGACCCCGGAAGAAATCATGCCGGTGTACCTGTATCTGATGGGACCGGACAGCAGCGACGTCAACGGTCAGGCCTTTAACGCTCAGTGACTGACCTGCTTAATCACCCGCCACGACAGAAAACCGTCGCTGACGGGTGACTAACGAGTTCTACAAGTCAAGGTTATGTCACCAAGAGTCAAAATTCGCCCGACTAGAATCCCCAAGCCATTGAATTTAAAGACCTGTATTAAAAACTCAGGACTGGCACGACTTTCGCTCTGACTCAGCTAATCCAGCACTGCACGCTGAGGAATGAAGCCATGATTTCTCCTACCCCGTCTAACGCCATCGATTTTGACGCTGCTAAATTGAAACGCCTGGGCATGTACCAGCGACAGGTTCAGGAGACCGTTCAGCCGCCAGTCGATCTGGAACAGCTGATGCAGCAACTGAACCTGCAGCTGCAGACCAGCCTGGAAGCCGAACGAATCCTGACCCTGTTTTTTCAGGGGGTTCAACGTCTGATACCCCTCAATGGGTTGACCTACCAATATGCCGAAAGTGACCTGCACTTGCAGTTGGGTGAACACGCCCCACACAGTGTCAGCTACAACCTGAGCAATGATGGTGAACCGGTAGGACTGTTTACTTTCGAACGCAGTAAACGCTTCAACGAGCAGGAATTCGCGGCGTTGGAGTCACTCATGACGTGCATGCTGTTCCCTCTGCGCAACGCGCTGCTCTATCGGGCCGCGATGCAAAGTGCGTTACGCGACCCGCTGACAGATACCGGCAACCGCATTGCGATGGATCAGACGCTGACACGCGAAATCGAGCTTGCCCGGCGCCACTCACACCCGCTGTCGATACTGATGCTCGACATTGATCACTTCAAACGAGTCAACGATACCTACGGTCACGCCACAGGCGACGACGTACTCAAATCCGTCGCCCATGCGATCAAAAGCGAGTTGAGAAACATCGACCGGATTTTTCGCTACGGTGGCGAAGAGTTTCTGATCGTGCTTTCCAACACTGATCGCGACGCTGCGGGCTTGATGGGTGAGCGCTTGCGTCGATCGACTCACGGCCTGCTGCATCCAGGCCTGGACAGCTCGCTGGAACTGACCATCAGTCTTGGCTGCTCGACGCTGTTGCCAGCAGAGTCTGCGGACAGTCTCATGCGGCGTGCCGATATCGCGCTGTATGTCGCCAAACGACAAGGACGCAATCGCTTGGCAATGGCCGGGTAAAAATCAGGTTTCCAGTTCGGCTACGCGAGTGCGAACCGATTTGGCTTTTTCCAACTGCATGCAATGTTCGAGAAACAGATACATGTAGTCGTAGCTCTTGGTAACGGCCTGCCGCAGCTCTGTCTGCAACTGCACGCTGGGGTTATTACCCGCCAGGGTGCAGATAATTTCCAGCGCCTCCCATGGATGCGCATCGTCATACTGGGCGTGCATCTTCAGCCACTTCATCGCGCGCTTGCGCGATTCCTGGGGAAAGCCGTCGGCGTACACGTCGGACGAACAGACCACCGCCGCCCACTCACCCGTAGCCCCCTCGATGGCGTAATTGGTGGCCGCCATGCCTACAACCAGTGAATCAGACGAACTGGTGTGCCAGCACCAGTGGCTGAGCGCATGCAATTCGGGTGACACGTGCTGAGCCTTGAGATCATCAAGGCTGACACCGTGTGCCTCTGCCCAATGGACCCAGTAGTCAGCATGGTTGAGCTCTACGCGTATATTGCGCATCAACCAGCGTCGCGCCATGTCTTCACCGGGATGGCGGGCAAACCGGGTTTTAGCCAGGTTATTAGCCATGTAAATGGCGAACTGCTCGACCACCGGCCAACCGCCAATCAAGTACTGGCGCATGATTTTTGGACTCAACCGCCCATCCCGCATGCGCTGATACAGTTCGTGCTCGACGACTCTGGATTTGGCGAAACTGCAATCTTTGATCAGTTGCTGTGCCCATGCCGGATAACTGCTGGCTTCCATGAGCGGACCGGTCCTGCTGAAAGTATCGATCACTGTGTAACTCCTTTTAGTAAGTTAATGGCTTAGCGAAATGTTCCTGGCGTGCTGAACAAAAGTGGGGCTGCCCTTGAAGGGCGAGCGTGAAGGCTTTCACACGTAAACAGTTGAGGACGTTCAATCAGATACCCCTGAGCGAAGTCAACTCCAATCTCGCGCAAAGCAATTTCGATCTGTGGTGTCTCGACAAATTCAGCGATCGTACGTTTGCCCATGACATGCCCAATGTGATTGATCACCTCCACCATCGCACGGTTGATCGGGTTATCGAGCATGTCCTTGACGAAACTGCCATCGATCTTCAGGTAATCCACCGGCAGATGTTTGAGATAGGCGAACGAAGACATGCCAGCGCAGAAGTCATCGAGGGAAAACTGACAGCCCAAAGCCTTCAGCTCGTTGATGAAGTGAATTGCACTGCCCAGATTGGCAATCGCAATGGTTTCGGTGATCTCGAAGCAAATCAGCGACGGAGAGATACCGAAAATACTGAATTGCTGCTTCAGGTAGTCGAGAAAGGCCTCATCGCCAATACTCGCCCCGGAAAGATTGATCGCACAGACCACCATAGGGCCGCTGTAGCCTTCATCATCCTGACACTGCGCAATGATTTTGAAGACGTTACGTACCACCCAGCGATCCAGCGAAGTCATCAGACCGTAGCGCTCGGCGGCCGGGATGAAGTTCTCTGGAAGGATCATGCGCCCCGTCTCATCGCGCAGGCGCAGCAAAATCTCTATATGCCCGCTGTCATTTGCCCCGTGATGACCGATAGCCGCAATCTGCTGGGCAAACAGACAAAACCGGTTCTCATCCAGCGCCATGTGCAAGCGCTGAACCCAGGCCATTTCACCAAAACGCAACGACACTTCAGAGTCATCAGCGTGGTAGACCTGCACTCGATTACGGCCTTTTTCCTTGGCCATATAACACGCCATGTCCGCCGCACGCAGCGATGCCTCAAGCGTCGTGGGAACATGCGAAATATGCACCAGCCCCACGCTGACCGTGCTTTGAAATGGCCTGCCCTTCCAGACAAAGTTCAGGCTCTGAACCGTCTGACGCAGGTTTTCTGCGATGATTTGTGCAGTGTCTGGAGGACAATGCTCCAGTAAAATACCGAACTCATCCCCACCTAACCGGGCCAAAGTGTCGCCTTCCCGCAGGCCCTGCTGCAATATCGTGCAGATGTGACGCAACAACTCATCACCTGCCGCATGACCACTGGTGTCATTGACCAGTTTGAATTGGTCGAGGTCCAGATACATCACCGAGTGGTTGCTGGGTTGCCGTGCCAGATCATTGAGCGCGTGCTCCAGGCGATATTCGAATTCTCGCCGATTGGCCAGCCCGGTGAGCGCATCATGTGTCGCCTGCCAGGACAGATTGGCAATGTACTGCCGCTCTTGCGTCATATCGTGCAACACCAGGACTGTGCCGCTGACTTTGCCATCGGTGAAAATCGGAGAACCTACAAGTGCCACTGAAACGGTGCTGCCGTCCAGACGCTGGATCAACTTGGAATGTTCACTGCCACCACTGAGCTTGCCACTCAGAATATGCTCAATGAGCGTCGAGCTGTCCTTCTGATCATTTTCGTCCAGCAGATTGAACAGCGCAGCGAGCGGCAACCCGCTGGCCTGGACGTTTTTCCAGTGGGTCAGATTTTCGGCAGCGGGGTTCATGTAAACAATGGCACCCTCAACATCGGTGGTAATAACCCCGTCACCGATGGACTCCAGCGTCACCTGAGCGCGCTCTCTCTCCACTTGCAGAGCGTCGGCAAAAGCATGGCGCTGAGCCAGCAATTTGTGAGTTCTGAGCAAGGCGAGAATAATCAACACCACCGCTGTCGCCAGATTGATCATCAGCAACAGCCGCAAGATTTCCCTTGAGCCTTCGCCCAGCGCATCACTGAATGCACGCGCTACCGGTGTGACACTCTCATTGATTGCTGTGATCTGCCCACGCCAGTTAATGATGTCGGCATCGGTGGCTTCGCCCGATGAAATCTGCTCATGCATCCGCTGCGCGACATCGTCCAGCTGCATCAGGTACTCATCGCCCAGGCGCCACTGGTCGATGGCCTTTTTCATGTAGCCAAATTCCCGAAAGTTTACGTACAGCCAGATAATCCCGGCCACATCATCAGGATGATTACCGCCCTGCAGAATACCGTCCGTCGCTGTATCGATATCCGGTACGGGTTTATCCAGCGCGATACGCAACGTATGTCCACCTTTAGGGATGGAAATTGCCTGTTCGTAGCGCAGGTAATTGATCTTGTCGTGGCCGTTGGCATAGAGATTCAAATAATAGATGGCGTCTTTCTGGCCCTTGGACCAGAGGCTTTCGCCGCCGACATAACTGCGTACGGCCGAGAGCATGTAAAGGCTGACGCAGCCCAACAGGGCCTGAAACAGCGCAACGGCGATAAATGGCCATACGATGCCCAGCAGGCGGGGCTTTTCGAGGATCCGCGTTTGCTTCATGGGTTCCCTTTCATAAGCGGTGCCAGATGCTCAACAAGCTGCGTTTATTTCGTCCTGAGCAGAGCCTAGGCCAAATCCATAAAACCGGTCGTGCAAATTATCAAATTTGAAACACGCTACCGCCCCGCATTGTGGAATCGCGAGGCAGTGCACATAAAGATGGATAAGCGAGTGTGAATCAGATGAGCGAGTGCTGTTACTGCGGTGAGAACTTACTATTAAGAAAGACCCTAAACGCGCTATTGGCAAGTGGTCATGGAAATTAAATGTGCTGCAGGTGCCCGTAGAGTTTTGCGTAGAGCCCGCCTTCAGCGATCAATTGCTGGTGGTCGCCCTGCTCGGCTATACGCCCGCCGTCGAACACCAGCACTCTGTCTGCCTGCTTAACCGCAGATAGGCGGTGAGCAATGATCAACGTCGTGCGCCCACTGAGGAATCGTGACAGGGCTTGATGCAGGCTGTACTCAGTCGCCGCATCGAGTGCCGAGGTGGCTTCGTCGAGGATGACGACCCGCGGATCAGCCAAGACCATTCGAGCGATGGCCAGCCGTTGGCGCTGCCCCCCCGACAAGCGCACACCCGAACGCCCCACAACACTGTCGAGCCCGTGCGGCAACCCGCGTATGGTCTGTTCAAGCTGGGCGATTTCGAGCGCTTGCCAGCACGCGTCATCACTGCGCTCGCGGCCCATGGTCAGATTGGCGCGGACGGTATCGTTGAACAACGCCGGGTGCTGAAGCACCACCGCAACGTTCTCGCGAATAGTCTCCAGACCAATCTCCTGCTGGCTCGCACCACCGAAGCTGATCGTGCCGGATTGGGGCGTGTAGAGCCCCAACAATAATTGCACCAGCGTACTTTTACCGCCGCCACTGGCACCCACGATGGCAATTTTTTCACCCGGGGCAATCGTCAGGTTCAACTGATCGAGAATGTTCTCCTCGCCATAACCGAAGCTCAAACCACGGACTTCAATCCCAACGGTTTTTTGCCCCGCGAACGGATCGACACCGCCCGGATACTGCGGCTCATCAGCACGTGCCAGCAGTTCGTTGATCCGGGTCAGCGCCCCACCCGCCGCGTAATAAGCGTATTGCAGGTTGAGCAACTGCTCGACCGGGCCAATCATGAACCACAGGTAGCTGAACACCGCCAACATATGGCCAATCGAAAGGTCGGAAAACAGCACCGTCAGCATGGCCGCAGCGCGGAACACATCGATGCCGAACTGGAACAACAGCCCACTGGCGCGATTGGACGCGTCGCTTTTCCACTGTGAAGAGGTCGCATAATCCCGGACTTCCCGGGCGCGTACGCCAAGTCGGCCCAAGAAATACCCCTGCCGATTACCTGCGCGAACCTCCTGAATAGAATCCAGAGTTTCGGTCAGCGCTTGAGTGAAACGCGAAGTGCTGTCGTTTTCCTGCTTCTTCAGGTGCTTGACCCGCTTGCCCAACTGCACCGTGGCGTAGATAACCAACGGGTTAAACAGCAGGATCAGCAGGGCCAGTTTCCAGTGCATCCACATCAGAATCGATGCGGTACCGGTCAGCGTCAGCATCGCGACCAAAAACCGACTCAGGGTATCGCCGATGAATTTATCCAGCGTATCCAGATCGGTCACCAGGTGCGCGGTGACCGTACCGCCTCCCAGGCTTTCGTACTCCCCCAGAGAGATTCGCTTGAGGCGCTCGATCAGACGAACACGTACGCGGTAGACGATATCTTTGGAGAGCCGGGCAAATAGCTTGGCCTGTACCACGTTAAACACCAGCGCGCCAATGCGCAGACCGAAGGTAAACAGCAGCATCAAGGCGATGTAACCGACTGGTTTCTGCAGGCTGTCAGGCAGGAAGTTATTCATGAACTTCAACGCGCTGTCGCCGTGGCCCAACAACACTTCGTCCACCAGCAATGGCAACAGCAACGGAATCGGCACGGTGCACAGCGTGGCCAACACTGCCACGCCATTGGCAATCCACAGCGCCTTTTTATGCCGTGAAGCCAGACGACGGATCTGCGCCCAGCTCAAACTGTTGAATGTGGTACAGGCGTCGTCCTGATCAGCGGTGCTCTGGAGAGGAGACTCAGGCACTGGCAGCACGCTCGAGCCAGCGGCCCAGCAAAGGGGCCAATACTTCCAGCGGCTGATAGCCATTGGTCAATAACGCCAGTTGCCCATTGCGTTCAGCCAGCAAGGTCGGGAAACCAGCGATGCCTAAATCCTGTACCCAAGCGAAGTCTGCTTGAGTGGCAGCCAGTTGCTCGGCGCTGTCGAACGCTGCGGCAAACTCGATACGCGGCAAGCCAGCCTGTTCGGCAAGTTCAGTCAGCACCGCAGCACGGGTTACGTCACGCCCCTCAACGTAGAATGCCTTCTGGATCAACCCGACCAACTTCCAGGCAAACTCCGGCTCCAGATGCCGCGCCGCGACGATAGCCCGGCATGCGGGCTCGGTGTCATAGACGAAACCGTCGGGCAACGCGCCCTCAAAACGAAACGTCTGCCCGGTGCTTTTCTCCACCGCTTGCCAATGCTCAAGAATGTACCGGCGGGTAGTGGGGTCGAGCGCCGCCCCGCTGCCGGTGCGCAAACCACCCATCACCAGATGCAAGGTCACACCACTCGCCTGCGCCTGTTGAACCAGCGCTTGCGCCACAGGAGCAAACCCCCAGCACCAGGAGCACATAGGGTCCATCACATAAAGCAGGCGGGTGGTCATGGATCAGGCCTCGTCTGGCTGGCGGTCTTCTAAACGATAATTGCGACCAATCGGATGTGGCTGGTTACGGGCTTTGGCCAGTTCGATCTGCTTCTGCCGGTCGATGGCGCTGCGGCGAGTCTTCTCGCTCAGGCTGTCCCAGCAATACGGGCAACTGATACCGGCCGAGTAGTGCTCACTGGCACGGTCTTCTGCGCTGATCGGGGTGCGGCACGCATGACATTGATCGTAGTCGCCTTCGGTCAGGTCATGACGGACGGTAACCCGATTGTCGAACACGAAACACTCGCCACGCCACAGGCTTTCATCCTGCGGGACTTCTTCGAGGTACTTGAGAATACCGCCCTTGAGGTGAAACACCTCGCCGTAACCTTCGCCCAGCATGTAACTGGACGCTTTTTCACAACGAATGCCGCCGGTGCAGAACATCGCAACTTTCTTGTGCACTTGCGGGTTGAAGTGTTCCTTGATGTACTCGGGAAACTCGCGAAAGCTTGTGGTCTTGGGGTCGATGGCGCCTTCGAACGTGCCGATGGACACTTCGTAGTCATTACGGGTGTCGATGACCAGCACTTCCGGATCGCTGATGATGGCGTTCCAGTCTTTGGGATCGACGTAGGTGCCGACGGCCTTGTTCGGGTCCACACCTTCGACGCCCAGGGTGACGATTTCTTTCTTCAGTTTGACCTTGGTGCGGTAGAACGGCTGTTCGTCGCAGTACGATTCCTTGTGATCGATGTCGATCATGCGCGGGTCGTTCTTGAGCCAGGCGAGCAGCCCGTCGATGCCTTCACGGCTGCCGGAAACGGTGCCGTTGATGCCTTCTTCGGCGATCAGCAAGGTGCCTTTGATGCCGTTGTCGACCATCGCCTGCAGCAGCGGCTCGCGCAGTTCGACGTAGTCGCTGAGGGTGACGAATTTGTATAGCGCCGCAACGACGATCGGCTGATTCATCGGCTGTTGTGTCATGTGTATCTCCAGGTGGCGACCCTCGCAAAGGGCCTACCGGATAGAAAATAATTGAATAAAAACGCGCAGGGTGTGCAGCGCGGGGCGGATTCTAGCAAAGATGGGGGGATGGGTGGGATTGGGGGGAGTGAATCAAACAGCGCAGCGGCTTGGACTTGTATGAATATCCGTTAGTTGGGTAACGGCTGATATTGGTTGCGCCCTTACGGCGCCTCACTTTTGATTCCGGAAGCCGGCCCAGCCAAAAGTAAGCAAAAGACTCTTGCCCCACCACTCGGCACCTCGCTGTCGCTCGGTGTACCGCACCCACATCCTCAACCGTGGGCCACCGCAACGGGCCATCCATGGCCCAATGCGGCTAACCCGGCGTCCTGCCGGGTTGCCCACGGTTCAGAATCTGCGTTCGGCCAGCGTGATTTAACGGGGCGCCTAAGATCAAAATCAAAGGCAGATCAAAGGCAGCTGTAGCGCCTCGGAATGGTAGGAGCGAACTTGTTCGCGAGACGTCGGCAAGGCCAACGCATTCGTTGTCTGACACACAGCCCCGCAGCCTTCGGCAGCTCCTACAGAATGTCGGCAAACCCAAGAAAACAGGTCGGCTGTCAGGCCGCCGCGCTTTTGATTTTGATCTGAGGCGCCCCGTTAAATCACGCTGGCCGAACGCGGGTTTGAAACCGTGGGTAACCCGGCAGGACGCCGGGTTAGCCGCATTGGGCCATGGATGGCCCGTTGCGGCGGCCCACGGTTTCAGATCTGCGGGCGGGTACACCGAGCCAGCGAGGTGCCAAGTGATGGGGCAAGAGCCTTTTGCTTACTTTTGGGCTGTTCAAAAGTGAGGCGCTGTAAAAGCGCAACCAATATCAGCCGTTACCCAACATCGGATATGTACACAAACCGCTGTTAGAACGTCATTCCCCACCCGCACAAACAGGCGAAACCGGCGCAGCGCCAGTTTTCGCCCACTCGATCGGCGTGTAAGTGTGCAAAGCCAAAGCATGAAACTCACCCATCAAGCCGCCCAGAATGCCGTAGACCTTCTGGTGCCGCTTGACAGCGTTCAACCCTTCGAACTGCTCACTGACGATCACAGCCTTGTAATGAGTCTGCTCGCCACGGCTATGCATATGGCTCTCATCAAGCACTTGCAGATGCAATGGTTGAAACACAGCCAGCGCTGACTCGATTCGCGTTTGCATAGTCATGACGGGCTTCGCTTATCAGGGCTTTTTGGCAGGAGCAGGAGCGGCCTTCTTGGCCGGTTCCAGTTCAGTGGTCATGTCGGCGAGCAACTTGTTAACCACCGGAACAGCGCTTTCCAGCTTGCCCTGAGTCAGTTGTGCAGACTGCTGAGTCAACTCAGGCATCTTGGTCAGCACTTTCTTGCCCAGTGGCGACTGGTAAAACGCAACCAGATCCTTGAGCTCACTCTCGGTGAAGTTGGCGGTGTAGAGCTTGACCATGTCAGGCTTCAGCTTGTTCCAGCCAATGGCTTGATCCAGCGCGGCGTTGGCCTTGGCCTGGTAGGTTTCCAGCACGGCCTTCTTGGCTTCTGGCGCTTTGGTTTCGGCGAAACGCTGAGCAAACATCTGCTGCACTTGCATGTACACCGGGGTGCCCAGCTTGTCGGCGTTGGCCAGCTTCAAGAAGGTTTCAGCACTGGCGTTGTGGCTGGCGGTATCGGCAAGAACCTGGCCGCTGGCACATACCAGAACAGCCGCAGTACAGATGGCGCGAAGACGGGTCATCAAGTTTCCTTTCTAGCAGGCGAGGCAGAACCCCAAGGCCGACCATTCTGCGCCCATGTTTGCTTTTGGCTCAACCCCTGACTGTCCGAGCGGTTAAAAACGCGATTGGGGGAACCCAGATCGGATCACAGGGCCTAAACTGCGCATTCAATACTTAAGGAGTGAGTCCAGTGAGCCGCACAGAAACCGATAGCATTGGCCCGATCGACGTTCCGGATGACGCTTACTGGGGAGCTCAGACTCAACGTTCACTGATCAATTTCGCCATCGGCGATGAACGCATGCCACTCCCTGTACTGCATGCGCTGGCCCTGATCAAGAAAGCTGCTGCACGCGTCAATGACCGCAATGGCGACCTGCCCGCAGACATTGCCCGACTGATCGAACAGTCCGCCGATGAAGTGCTCGCTGGCGATCTGGATACTCAATTTCCTCTCGTGGTCTGGCAAACCGGCAGCGGCACCCAAAGCAACATGAACGTCAACGAGGTCATTGCCGGGCGCGCCAATGAACTGGCTGGCCAAGGCCGCGGCGGCAAGTCGCCGGTTCATCCCAACGACCACGTCAACCGCTCGCAAAGCTCAAACGATTGCTTCCCGACGGCCATGCACATTGCCGCCGCACAGGCCGTCAAAGAACAGCTTCTGCCCGCCATTGCCGAGCTGTCCACGGGCCTGGCCGAGCAGTCGGCACGCCACATGAAACTGGTGAAAACCGGGCGCACGCACATGATGGACGCGACGCCGATCACTTTCGGTCAAGAGCTGTCGGCCTACGTGGCACAACTGGATTACGCCGAGAAAGCCATCCGCGCCACCCTCCCCGCCGTGTGCGAACTGGCTCAGGGTGGCACCGCGGTCGGTACAGGTTTGAATTCGCCCCACGGCTTCGCTGAAGCAGTCGCGGCTGAACTCGCAGCCCTCTCTGGCCTGCCATTCGTTACCGCACCCAACAAGTTTGCGGCACTGGCCGGTCACGAACCGCTGCTGGCCTTGTCTGGCGCGCTGAAAACCCTGGCCGGGACGTTGATGAAAATCGCCAACGATCTGCGCTTGCTGGGTTCAGGACCACGAGCAGGTTTTGCCGAAGTGAAGCTGCCTGCCAACGAACCTGGCAGTTCGATCATGCCCGGCAAGGTCAACCCTACCCAATGCGAGGCATTGTCGATGCTGGCCTGCCAGGTCATGGGTAACGACGTCACTATTGGCTTCGCCGCGAGTCAGGGTCACCTGCAACTGAACGTGTTCAAACCGGTCATCATCCACAACCTGCTGCAGTCGATCCGACTGCTGGGCGACGGTTGCCGCAATTTCAATGAGCACTGTGTCGCGGGCATGGAACCTGATGCCGAAAAGATGGCGGAACACCTTGAGCGCGGCCTGATGCTGGTAACGGCGCTGAATCCGCATATCGGTTACGACAAATCCGCACAAATTGCCAAAAAAGCCTACAGCGAAGGCCTTACTCTGCGCGAGGCGGCATTGGCGTTGGGCTATCTCACGGATGAGCAGTTCGACACGTGGGTACGTCCGGAAAACATGCTTGAGGCAGGCAGCAATGGTTGAGGGCAGGCATGGGGCGACCCGACTGGAAGGGGACGGCAAGCGTATCCTGATGATTTTCGGTACGCCGAAAGCGGCCAGCTTCGGGCATGCGCTGGGAGAAGCGTATGCCCAGGGCGCACGCAGCGGCGGTCATGTGGTGCGCATGCTGAAACTGAGCGAGCTGGATTTTGACCCCGTACTCCACAACGGCTATCAGCAAAGTCAGGTCCTCGAACATGACTTGCTGGAGGCCCAGCGGGAGATCCATTGGGCCCAGCATCTGGTGTTCGTTTACCCGGTCTGGTGGGGAGGCCTGCCGAGTTTGCTCACGGGTTTTCTGGATCGGGTATTGATGCCGGGCTTTGCGTTCAAAAGTCACGGTCGCAAGAGCCCGGCCAATGAGTTACTCAAAGGCCGTACAGCAGAGCTGCTGGTCACCATGGACACCCCGCCGCGCTACTTCCGTTGGGTCTATGGTGCTCCTGCGCATCGACAAATGGTCCGCACCGTATTGGCCTTCTGTGGCATCAAAACCAAACGCCTCACCGAATTTGCTCCCGTGCAAACATCCGGCGAAGAGCAACGCCAGCAATGGCTGAAGCAGGCTGAACAGCTCGGCAAACGTTAATTCTGACTGGCCAGCCTGGCTTTTCGCGCGCGCAGGCCAGCCAGTAACGAAGGCCCCAGAGCAACCACGGCCGACCCGGCCACTACCAGCACCGCCCCACCGTACCCCAACGCATTGATCTCTTCATTCTTGACGTAATCCGGCCATAGCCATGCGGCGACAGCCACTGAGGCGAAGGTCACCAACGGCGTCAAAGCCAGTGTTGCACTGACCCGCGAAGCTTCCCAGTGAGCCAACGCCTCGGCAAACGCGCCATAGGCCACCAGCGTGTTCAGGCAGCACGCGAGCAAGATCCAGCCTTGTACCGGGCTGAGTTGCAGCGCCTCCATCGGGTGCGCCCACGGGGTGATCACCAACGCGCAAAACAGGTAGATCACCATCATCACCTGGAACGAATTCCACACGGTCAGCAATTGCTTCTGGCTGAGGCCGTAGAACGTCCAGACCGTGGCCGCCAGAAAGGCAATCAATACACCCGTGGTGTATTGGCTCATGGACGTCAGGAGCTCTTCGAGCCGCTGATTGAAGAACAGTGCAAAGCCGACCAGCAGCACCGCCAGGCCAAACCCCTGAGCGAGGGTAAAACGCTCCTTGAACAGGAAAACACTCCCAATCAACAACAGGATCGGGCCAACCTGAATAATTAGTTGCGCAGTGCCGGGGCTGAGAATCTGCAACCCCAGCAAGTACAGGATGTAGTTACCAACCAGACCGAACACCGCCAGACCAACAAGCACCTTGCCTCGAGTACCCAGCACCTTAAAACTCGGCAACTTGCGTTTTGCTGCAAGCCAGATGAACAGTAAAGCCCCGGAGACCAACAGTCTGAACCAAGTCACCGTTACCGGATCCATCACCTGCAGCACTTGCTTGAGTTTGACCGGCAAAATGCCCCATAAAAAAGCTGTCAGCAGCGCCAGACAAAGGCCATAGACCCAGCGACCAGAAGAAACATGCATGAAAAATTTCCCGGACTAAAGCAAAAAGACAGTCTAGGCGTTACAAGCCCGACGACACAGTTACAGTTGGGTAGCGAGAAAGCCGACAAGTGTTTTTTAGTCAGCCCCGGCGTCACGCGGTTCAACGTGATTACGTTGATAGGTTTCATCGCCCATGGCTGCAATCTGCGCGTCGATCAGCGATTCGAACGGCACCAGCAGAGGTGCGAATGAACGGGGTGCCTCAATGATCTGCAAAGCATGGGTGATCGCTTCCAGGGTCGATAATGCATCCGGACCCGGCGCTTTGCGCAAGCGATAACGAGATAAGGGCACGGCGCCCAGCGTCACCCTGGGCAATGCTGCGAGATGTGGATTGAGATGCAACAGTTTGCGCGCCTTGCGCCAGGTGCCATCAGGAACCACCAACAGTATGGGCAAACTGTCCACTGACTGCGTCACCAACGTCTGCGCGCCCTCCCCCGGAAATAAAAGACAGGCCCGATAACCCGGTGGATTGAACAACGCCTGCGGCTCCTCGAACACTTCGCCCACAACCAACTGCGCATTGGTCAGCCCCAGCGCGGCCAGTCGCCCGGTGTTCAGCGCATGATTTGCCTCACTGGGGTGCTGCAGGATGAGTACACGGGTGCGGCTGTCCAATTGTGGGATCAACGGGCACAGACAATGGCTTTCAGGACGCAGACAACGGTCGCAACGAAGGCGGGGCATCAGGGTTCCTCAGACGGGATTCAGTTGCGCTTTGAGCAAGTCGCGAAAGGTCTGGATCAACGGCTCACGGCTACGTCCGCGCCGCACGATCATGGAGAACGGCGCCTGATAACCGAAGGTCGCTGGCAACAATACCCGCAGGTGACCTGAATCAACCCATGACTGCGCATAATGCTCGGGCAAATAGCCGATGTAAGCACCGGAGAGCACCAGAATCAGCTGCGCCTCCATACTTTCCACGGTTGCCGCACTGTGTTTGAAGCCGTGCCGAGCCAATTCCGCCTGGCTCCAGTAACCGCGCCCAACCATCCGCTGTTGAGCAATGACCGGCTCGGGAATCCGCCTTTCGGTAAACAAGGCATGGCGATTACTGCAATAAAGCCAGTGCTGTTCGCGATACAAAGGTTGATACAGCAAGCCGTTCATACGCGTGGAGAACGAACCGATGGCCAGATCCAGCCGGTTATCCAGCACACCCAGTTGCAGCTCATAGGGGCTCATCACCGACAAATGCAAATGCACGGCGGGGTGTTCTGCGCTGTACGCACCAATCACCTCGGCAAACGGCAAAGCCCGGTCACTGACGGTAGAGTCCAGCACGCCGAGATTCAAGGTGCCACGCAGCTCACCCTTGAGCGCTGCGGCGTAGAGTTCGAACCCTTCCAGCTCGCCGAGCAGGCGCAGGGTTTCCTGATGAAACAGCTCGCCTTTGCTGGTCAGGCTGAACCCACCCCGCCCCCGATGACACAGGACAATTCCCAGCGCCGCTTCCAGCTGGCTCATGTAAGTACTGATAGCCGACGTCGACAGGTTCAATTCCTGCTGCGCACTGGCAAAACCTTGATGACGGACCACGCTGGCGAAAATCCGCAGGAGTTTGAGGTCAGGTAGAGCGCTGGGCATGGACGGTCCGGAATATATATCTAGAGGTGATACCGGATCTGTTGGAGCGAGGCTTGCCCGCGAATGAATCATGCTGACCACCGAAATTCGGTGCATGTGATCGCCAATTCTCGGGCAAACCTCGCTCCGACAACCACCCGGAACAGCTTGAATCTTAGCCCAAAACGCCTTTAGTTCTGAAATTCCTGAACTAAGTATTTTGCCTCAGCGATTGTTCCTGCCGCACGGGCTTCGCAAAATCCATCTCATTGAAATCAACGCTGAGGCAATCTCGTGGACAAGATTTTTCACCAGCCACTGGGCGGCAACGAAATGCCGCGCTTCGCCGGTATCGCCACCATGATGCGCTTGCCGCATCTGCAAACTGCAGCGGGTCTGGATGCGGCATTCGTCGGAGTGCCGCTGGATATCGGCACTTCACTGCGCGCAGGGACCCGCTTTGGTCCACGCGAAATTCGCGCCGAGTCGGTGATGATCCGCCCTTACAACATGGCCACTGGAGCTGCGCCGTTCGATTCGCTGTCAGTCGCGGATATTGGTGACGTCGCCATCAATACCTTCAACCTGCTGGACGCGGTACGCATTATCGAAGAGGCCTATGACGAAATCCTAAGCCACGACGTGATCCCGCTGACTCTGGGGGGCGATCACACCATCACGCTGCCGATTCTGCGTGCCATCCACAAGAAACACGGCAAAGTAGGCCTGGTTCATATCGACGCCCATGCCGACGTCAATGACCACATGTTTGGCGAGAAAATCGCTCACGGCACCACGTTCCGTCGAGCCGTAGAAGAAGGCCTGCTGGATTGCGACCGCGTCGTTCAGATTGGCTTGCGTGCTCAGGGCTACACCGCTGAAGACTTCAACTGGAGTCGCAAACAGGGTTTCCGTGTAGTCCAGGCTGAGGAGTGCTGGCACAAATCGCTCGCGCCGCTGATGGCTGAAGTCAGGGAAAAAGTAGGCGACGGCCCGGTTTACCTCAGCTTCGACATCGATGGCATTGACCCCGCCTGGGCTCCAGGAACTGGCACCCCGGAAATCGGCGGGCTCACGACCATTCAAGCAATCGAGATTATCCGCGGCTGTCAGGGGCTGGATCTGATTGGCTGCGACCTGGTGGAAGTTTCGCCGCCTTACGACACCACGGGTAACACATCTTTATTGGGCGCAAATCTGCTTTACGAGATGCTCTGCGTCTTGCCGGGCGTGGTTCATCGCTGAGCGATGCAAGCAGCTTCACAAAGGATGCCTTGGCATCCTTTTTTATTTGTCGGTGAACACGACGGATGGCCGAGATAGTGGCAGTTATGAGCTAGCCTTAACTGGTGCAGGAGCATGGACGCGCTTGGGCCAACAGAGTGCCAACCCTCGTAACGCTTGATATAGCCGATGCATAACCGAACGGAAACACCCTCTGTTTTATGGAAGTTAGGGCTGATCCTCCAACGAAAAACAGGGTGCTTTCATGGATCGTAATGAAATTCGGCAACATGTGGTGGACGCGCTCGGGGTCATTCTCGTCGACAAGTCGGTCATCAGGGAAAATCAGACCCTTGAGGATCTGGTCCTTGATGAAGAAGACATCGACGAACTCTTCAAAAAACTCCACAGCTCCGGGATCAACTTCAAGAAACGAGAAAAAGAAGAGGCCTTGAAGCACCCGGAAACTACCACGGTCATGGCGCTGATTGATCACATCTTCATCAGCCAGCACAAATAGCCGTTGTCACAAATGAGCAACGCCATTTGACGGGTGCGAGAAATTGCAGGAGATCAAAAACCTGATGCTACAGCGGGACGCGGAGGCGTCCCGGGAAGGATGGCGCGGCTATTGATTAACGACGCTGAGGCTGGCGACGCCGTTTATCGTCAGTGCGCACAGGTACAGGTTGTAACTTGGGGCGCTCGATCAAACCTAAAGCAACCCCGAGATCATGAAGCCAATCTTGCAATTTAGTGTCCATAAAGCCCCCTTAGGGAATACTCGACGACTGATTTTCAAGCCGCGTGTTACAAATAATAGTGCCAACTCACACTTTACGCCTGCGAATGCAGTCTTGCGGAAAAACATCTTTCACGATGTGTTCAATGTGACATTTCTTGTGTCGCTCTCGCGTGGCTATGCGACAGACGGTGGGGTGTAGATGCCGATGCCGTAGGACCGGCTTTCGCCAGAAAGCGGTATTTCTGCGGGGAAAGGTTCAGTTTTCACTGCGGACTCTTCCCGGCTAAAGCCGGTCCTAGGACGAAATGCCGCCAGTAATTACTCCGGCAACCTCAGCAGCCCTTCTTCATCCGTCATTGCCTTTTCCAGCAAGTCGGCTGGCAGGTTCTTGCTGGCCCGGGCGCCCAGCAGCTTGAGCTGTTCGCTACGGCTGACAAGGTTGCCTCGGCCATCCGTCAGCTTGTTGCGGGCGGCGCTGTAGGCTTTGTCCAGTTGCTGCAACCGGCTGCCGACTTCATCCAGATCCTGAATGAACAGTACGAATTTGTCGTACAGCCAGCCTGCGCGTTCGGCAATTTCCCGGGCATTCTGGCTTTGCCGCTCTTGCTTCCACAAACTGTCGATAACTCGCAACGTGGCGAGCAACGTCGTAGGGCTGACGATAACGATATTTCGATCAAACGCTTCCTGAAAAAGAGTAGGCTCAGCTTGCAAGGCCGCCGAAAAAGCGGCTTCGATCGGCACAAACAATAAAACGAAATCAAGGCTGTGCAGCCCTTCCAGACGCTTGTAGTCCTTGCCGGACAAGCCCTTCACGTGATTACGCAACGACAGTACGTGCTGCTTCAGTGCGGTCTGCCCGATCACATCGTCATCGGCACTGATGTACTGCTGATAAGCGGTGAGGCTGACCTTGGCATCGACCACTACCTGTTTATCACCGGGTAACATGATCAGCACATCGGGCTGAAAACGCTCCCCATCCGGACCTTTCAGGTTGACCTGAGTCTGGTACTCGCGGCCTTTCTCGAGGCCGGCATGCTCCAGAACCCGCTCCAGAATCAGCTCCCCCCAGTTACCCTGGGTTTTCTGTCCTTTAAGCGCGCGTGTCAGGTTGGTCGCTTCGTCGCTGAGCCGCAGGTTGAGTTGCTGCAGCCGCTCCAGCTCCTTACCCAGGGAAAAACGCTCTCGGGCCTCAGCCTGGTAGCTCTCCTCCACGCGTTTTTCAAAGGATTGAATGCGCTCTTTAAGAGGATCGAGTAACTGACCCAGTTGCTGCTGGCTCGTTTCGGCAAAACGCTGTTCGCGCTCATCAAAAATCTTACTGGCCATTTCCGCGAATTGAGCGCGCAGTTCATCCCGGGAACTCTGCAGATCAGTCAGGCGCTGCTGGTGGTTTTCCTGCTGTTCACGCAATTCGGCGCTGAGCGCCGCGCACTGCACATCAAGGCGACGCAACTCAGCTTCTTTATCAGCACGTTCGTGATTCCAGTCCTGAGCAGCAACCTGAGCGCTATCACGCTCACGGCGCAGGAGCTCAACTTCGCGACGGGTAGCCGCCAGATCGGCTTGCTTGACGGAGTTAGCCTGACTCAAATCACTGATTTCATCGCGGCAGGCATCCAGTTGCGCATTCAATCCGTCCTGAGCCATCTGGGCAGTGCTCAGGCGCTCATCGAGCAACGCTGTGTCGGCTTGTTGCCGGGTGATTTTGCGCTGCAACTGCCAGGCCAGGGCCAGCAGCGGCAGAGCTGCTGCGCCAAGACCCAGCAGCAGGCTGTTCAAATCCAATGCCATAGGGACTCCAGATGCCGAATTCGTGCTGCGGCATTATGCGCGATGCGGGGTTGGTGTCGGCAGCGGATTACTGGCGTGCTTATCGCGGACTAACGGCAGTCGAGCTGCCGAAGCAAGTGTCGGGCGTCCTGCGAGCCCTTGGCAGAAGCCAGTTCCAGCCAGTGACGCGCCTGCTGTGGCTCATTGATCGGCGCCTGTGCGCACAATCGACCATATTCGAATTGAGCGCTGCAGTCACCGGCACGGGCCGCCTGACGCAAGAGCTCGTGCCCGATGCGGCGGTCACGCGTGTTGCCACAATCTTTACAGAGAATCTGGCCCAGCCGGCTTTGCGCAACCACCACGCCACTGCGAGCAGGTTGTTTGAGCAACCTGCCGGCAAAATGTTTGATGCTGGGCTTCTGGCTCAGGCGCGGGTTATCGAGCAACCATAACGCCACACGCAAAGACAGGCGTACAGGTTCACTGGTCACGGCGTGTTGAGATTCGTGCGGTTGTTCAGGGCGAGACTTCATAAACACAACGGGGGCAAATCAGGAGGCGCGCAACTCTACACTTTTTCTCGCTGAGGTAAAGAGGCAAGCAGTCAAAGCCGCGTAATAGAGCAAGCGCTTGGGACAATCCACAGAAGCTGTGGATAACTCAGTGGACAACCCCCCTTCACGCCTCGCAAACGCATATAGAATGGGGCTTGCGCTCAAACTGACGATTTTTTCACCAGTAAAAAAATTTGATGTTTTTCATTGACTTAATAATTCACCACGGTAAATCAAGCCCTTAGGCGCGTATATGACAGTGATGTGGCAGCAAGTTGCGCCAATGTGCACAAGTCAGCATCGCACTTTGATCGGCTCTCAAAAATCTCGCTATGAAAAGCTTGCAATTGCAAGCCGATCTCAACCAGAGCTGCAGCAAAAAAGCATAAACGACGACGAACGGGCATCACTCCTTGTACATTTTTTCACCAATGGCCTTCCCATAAAGGAGCAACTCCGTTACCATCGTCGCCGTTAGTACCAAGCTGAAAGTCAATTTACGGTCGAAAAAGTCCCCCGGTAAGCACTCCTCTTAATACGAGGAACCTGCCGACAACAAGGGATCGACCACCTCGATGGTTTCCAGACATGGACTGCATGCCGACTACCCGCAGACGGGAGTGGCAGTGCAAATATCCATGGCCTGACAGAACCAGCCTGCAATTGATCAGGATCTGCACCCAGAGCGTCGAACCTTTGCTCTTGTTGTGTTGCCTGCCCTCCTAAGTACCTACCGGTCAGCCCAAGCGCCATACGATAAAGCGCGCTTCAACTGGCTGCTTTTGTTCCAGACAGGTTCTTCGCCCAGCCACATCCTGCAGATCAGGATCGCCCGCGTTTACTGGAACGTTTTATTTTTGCACGGCATTGTTCCGTGTCGTTTTAGGAAACACCAATAATCATGACTACTCATCACCAGACCCAACACGCAATCCATACACTGACTAACGCTTTTGCACCAATGAACTGCCTGATTATGGCCGCTCGCAAAGGCTGCTTCAGTTTCACCATCGTTAACGAACACGGCATTGCTCGCCACACCGAGCGCCTGTACCCCGATCAGTACTCCAGCGCAGAGCCGCTGCAGGCAGTGATCGAGCGTACGCGCCAGGCTTTGACCGCCTGAGCCACCTCGTTACGCTGGTATAAGGAGCCCCGCCCGATAACGGCGGGGCTTTTTTTCGCCCCGGGATTGACCTCGCAGCCTATCGCCAAGCGTTATATGGAAACCGACAACTGGCAGGAATTAATTTAAATACAGTCCTTTACAGGCGAAATATGACACTACACTTCAACTCAAGCGGCCGTGGTCGCTTCCGACGGGTCTGATCCTGAATGCCGCTGCCATACGTCCGGGCCCGCCGGTCACTTTTTCCCGAGGATGTCATGGGAATTGCCGCCAGAGATTTATCCCGCCACGTGATCCGGCCCACTCTGCTTTATCTGGACCGTCACAGCCCACGCGCCGAATCGTTCCTGCTCGCCGTTGCCGCCAGCCAGTCCGACCTGGGAGCCGCACTGGACAGCCGACGCGGACACGGCCTTTACAGTATTTCCGAATGCCGTCATCGGCAGCTCTGGGACAACTACCTGGCGCTCGATCCGGAATTGGCCAGCCGGGTTCGAGGACTTGCCAGTCAGCATGCATTCCTGACCGGACCGCATCTGGAGCTGACCGTCAACCTGCGCTACTCAACCGCTATCGCCTGGTTGATGGTCGAAGCCCACGGACTTTGTCTGCCTGCTGATGAAGATCCCCGCGTTATGGCCAAAATATGGCGCGAAATATTTCAACCCCAAGGCCGATTACGCGATTTCATGAGCGCCTGGCAAACCTGCGTAACGCCACTTTTGCACCCGGCGTGAATGACTTTCGCCTCAATCACGATAGATGCAGATCCCCACATTTTAATTGGATTGTCCTACAAAAAACGCTCTAGATCAGGCCATTCGGACTATGGCGCATTCTGAAAAATGTTGGTAATTTCCGCGCGGTGATCAACATGGAGTTCTAATAATGAAAAAAGTAATGCTCAAGACCACACTCGGCCTCACTGTCAGCCTGGCTGCCTCCCAACTCTTCGCTGCTGGCTTTGCCATCAACGAACAAAGCATCAGCGGAATGGGTACCGGTTTTGCGGGCCGCTCCTCATCTGCCGATGATGCAAGCACTGTATTCGGCAACCCAGCCGGTATGTCCCGTCTCAAGCGCGAACAAGTCAGCGTTGGCGCCGCGGCAATCATTGCAAAAACCAAAATTGATGACGCCAGCAGCTCTTTTGGCGGTAGCAATGATGGCGATATGGTACCGGTCGTCGGAGTTCCGATGGGGTATTACGTCAAGCCGATTGATGATCATTGGGCATTCGGCGTCGGGGTTTACGTTCCGTTTGGTCTGGTCACTGATTACGAAAATGGGTTTGCCGGTCGCTACTTCGCCGACAAGAGCCACGTCCAGGTTGTCACCTTCCAGCCTACTGTCAGCTATGCCTTCAACGACAAGGTTTCCATCGGTTTCGGTCCGACCATCAACCGCATTGATGGTGAGCTGACGGCTTCTACGATCAACCCGTTCAGCCGTGGCACCAACGACGGCAGCGTCAAGATCAAAGGCGATGACACCGCTCTGGGTTTCAACGTCGGTATCCTGGTGCAAGCCACTGACAGCACTCGCCTTGGCGCAACCTACCACTCCAAGGTCAAATACAAGCTGGAAGGCAAAACCAAAGTCGAAGGCCAGGCTCTGGGCCAATTGAGCGGCCAGAAATACGATGCTTCGCTAGACCTGACGACGCCTGAATCCGTGGACTTCTCGGTGACTCACGAGCTGGACGCAAACTGGACTCTTTACGCAGGCAGTACGTTTACTCGCTGGAGCCGCCTGGAAGACATCACCGTCGAAAATAGCGGCGTTCCTGGCCCTATCTCCGCCAACTTCAGCACTATCACCGAACCACAGAACTGGCATGATACCTGGGCTCACGCCATTGGCGCATCCTACAAGGTCAACAAAGAGTGGACCTTGCGCACCGGTTTCTCGGTGGATCAATCGCCAACCAACAACACCAACCGTTCGCCTCGTATCCCTACGGGTGACCGCAAGGCAATCAGCTTTGGTGCTGGCTGGAGTCCTAACGACAACCTGACCATCGACGTGGCGTATTCGTACCTGCGCGAGGATGAGGCCAAGATTCGCGACACCAACCCGTCCAAAGGCACTTATAACGCTAATTACCGCAACACCGCCCATGGCCTGGGTAGCTCGATCACCTATCGCTTCTGAGTCATCGACAGCAGCGGGCTAATCCAGCCGTCTTGCAGTCAATAAAAAGCCCCGCAATCAGCAATGGTTGCGGGGCTTTTTCATGCATCTGGTTTCACGGTTTCGAGGCAATGGCCTTTTCAACCGCCGCGATCACCTCCGGATCATCCGGTGTGGTCATGCTGGAGAAACTGGCGACCACGTTGCCTTTTCGGTCCACCACGTACTTGTAGAAGTTCCAGCGCGGCGCATTGCTCTGCTCGGCCAGCACTTTGAACAGGTGGGTAGCGTCGTCGCCCCTGACGGGCTGCGGCTCAGTCATGGTAAAGGTCACGCCGTAGTTGACGTAGCAGACCTTGGCCGTTTCCTCACCGTCTTTGGATTCTTGTTTGAAGTCATTGGACGGTACGCCCAACACTTCCAGGCCTTGCCCCTTGAAGCGCTGGTTCAACGCCTCCAGGCTTTTGAACTGAGGGGCGAAGCCACAGAAGCTGGCAGTATTGACCACCAGCATCGGCTTGCCTGCAAAGCGTTCGCACAGGTTGATATTTTCCTTGGCGCGCAACTTGGGCAATTCACCCTGCAACAGGGGCGGGCAATCGGCGGCCATGGCAGTGCCGCCTAACGCGAACATGAGAACCGGCAAAGCAATCCAGCGAATGTGCATAGGGCATCCCGAGCGCCTTTGCGGCGCAGTCATCCATTATTGTCTGCAGGACAAACTAACCCGCGCCCGGAGAAATGCCTAGAGGCACGCGCCCATGCCTAACTGCAAGGCAGCCAGCCCGACGTTTTGCCACGCCCACCAGATCAACGCCAGCGTCAACACGCCCACCAGCCCCGCGCCCCAGAGCCACATCCGGCTCATGCCGCACGAGCCTGCAACCGGGCAACCGGCCGCTCACGCACAGGCCAGTTCAATGCAGCCGCCAGCAGACTCAGCAGTATCGACACTTGCCAGATCAAATCGTAGTTCCCCATTCGGTCATACACGACACCGCCCAGCCAACCGCCAAGGAAGGCGCCCAATTGATGGAACAGGAACACAATACCACCGAGCATCGACAGGTTACGCACGCCAAACAACGTCGCGACGGTGCCATTGGTCAGCGGGACAGTGGACAGCCACAGCAGGCCCATCGCGACACCGAACAGGTAGGCTGAGGTCTCACTCAGCGGCAGTGTGATGAACAACACAATCACCACCGCACGGAGCAAATACAGCACGGTCAGCAGGCGTGGCTTGGACATACGTCCGCCCAGCCAACCCGCGGTATAGGTTCCGAAAATGTTGAACAGGCCGATCAGTGCCAGCACCGTCGTGCCGACCTTGGCGGGCAAATGCTGATCCACCAGATACGCAGGCAAATGCACACCGATGAACACCACCTGAAACCCACAGACGAAAAAACCCAAGGCCAGTAGCCAGAAGCCTGAGTGCGAGCAGGCTTCGTGCAACGCTTCGCGCAGAGTCTGTTCGCCGCCAACCAGTGGCGCCGGGCTGTCTCTGAGCATCATCACCAGCGGCAGAATCAGCGCCACTAGTACGCCGAGCACCAGCAGTGCACTCGACCAGCCCAGCCAACCTATTAATCCGAGGGTACCGGGCAGCATGGCGAACTGACCGAATGAGCCAGCAGCGCTGGCGATCCCCATGCCCATGCTGCGCTTCTCAGCAGGCAACGCTCGGCCGACCACGCCCAGAATCACCGAAAATGAAGTACCGGACAGGCCAATGCCGATCAACAGGCCGGCACTCAGCGAGAGGCTTAAAGGCGTGTCAGCCGTGCTCATCAAAAGCAGACCTGCCGCATAAAGAATGCCGCCGATAAACACCACTTTGGCCGCTCCAAAACGGTCGGCCAATGCCCCGGCGAACGGCTGAGCCAGCCCCCACATCAGGTTCTGGAAGGCGATCGCGAACGCGAAGACCTCGCGCCCCCATCCGAAGTCGGCACTCATCGGTGCGAGGAATAAACCAAAACCATGTCGCGTACCCAGTGACAGCGCCAGAATCAAGGCACTGCCCAAAAGGATCCAGCCACTGGTACGCCAGACGGATGTCATTTTTATTCTCCAGCTCACGCATGCGGAAAAATTACGTGGATATACCCGTAACAGAATGTGTAAAAGCTACGCGGTGGTGGATGGGGGTGTCAATCTGATCGAATCGACATTGCGACCTGTAGGAGAGGTTTTAATCGGGAAATTGCAGTTTGTCAGATGGGAGTTTGGTCTGTCAGGCCAGAACCACTGCCAGCAACACCGCGACTTCCAGCAACTCCAGCAGTGCACCTGCCGTATCCCCGGTAGTGCCACCCAGGCGCTTGAACATGAGGTGTCGCAGCCAGAAGAAACAGGCAGCCGCTGCCGCCAAAGCATACAAACCCGATAAACCGGCAACCAGCACGCAGCCTATTGCGCAGACCAACAGCACCTGTTTACCCGCCGAACGTGGCAAATGGTCAGCCAGCGCCTGTCCCAACCCGCCAGCTCTGACGTAAGGCGTGCAAACAAACAGACCGAGCATGGCACTTCGACCGATAACAGGAGCCAGCAGCAGCGCTATGGAGTTCTCGCTTTCGATCAGCGCCAGCAGTGCGGTGAATTTGAGCAGCAGCACCAGAATCAGCGTGACCACAGCAATGGGTCCGCTGCGAGGGTCTTTCATGATACTCAGGGTGCGTTCGCGATCTCCGAAACCACCCAGCCAGGCATCGGCGCTGTCCGCCAGGCCATCCAGATGCAGTCCGCCACTGAGCAATACCCACACAGTCAACAGTATTGCCGCATGCAGCATAACGGGGGCACCGTCGAGCAGTGCATTCAGCCCCATCAGGATCGTACCGAACAAAACGCCAACCAATGGATAAAACAGCAGCGAACGCCCCAGCTCCTGAGGCTTGGGCATGCCAGGCAAACTGACGGGCAAACTGCTGAGGAACTGCAGGGCAATCCAGAACGGCAACATGTCAGGTTTCCTCGGTCTCATACCCACAACTTGGCCCCCTATCCTGTAGGAGCTCACCGGTCGTGTTCAATACGCAGCCGCTGGCAACAGTAATCGCCAGCAGCGCGCCGTGCCCAACCGTCACTTGCAGCAACTGCTCGCGAGGCAGGCCGCGAGCCTTTGCCAGCAACAGGCGCATCACTCCGCCATGGCTGATCAACAACACACGTTCGCCCGCATAGGCTTGATGCAGTTTTTCGACAGCAGCCAACACCCGTGACGAAAACTCGATTACCGGCTCGCCGTTGGGTGGCGTGAAGCCGTACGGATCGTTCCAGAACAGGCCTAGACCCTCGGCATCGGTTTCCATCAGCTGCGCAGCGCTACGCCCTTCCCAATCGCCGAAATGCAACTCCTGCAAACCCGGCTCGAAGCTCAGCGGCAACGCCAGACGTTCAGCCAGCTCTTCGGCAAACCGGGCACAACGTTGCAGCGGCGAACTGATGATTCGGTCCCATGGACCGCACTCAGCCACCGCAGCGCGCATCTGTGTCCAACCGGTGTCAGTCAATGCATCGTCCAGACTGCCACGCATACCCCCGCCCAGCTCTGTCTCGCCGTGACGCAGCATGTCCAGATGCAAGATCATGCAGGACGATCCGCTACAGCCGCTTCAGCGAAAGTCGCCATGCCGTTGTGCAACTGACAGGCCAGGCGCACCAGCGGCACCGCCAGTGCTGCGCCGCTGCCTTCGCCAAGCCGCAGGCCCAGATCCAGAAGCGGCTCGGCCTGCAAGGTTTCCAGCAAATAACGATGGCCCGGTTCAGCACCACGATGGCCGAACAACAGCCAGTCACGACACGAAGAGTTCAAGCGTACTGCCACCAGCGCCGCGACACTGCAGATAAAGCCGTCGACCAGCACGGCAATACCTTCCTGGGCGCAAGCCAGATACGCGCCCACCAGCGCGGCAATCTCGAAACCACCCAGGCAGAACAGGCTTTGCAACGGATCCCCGGTGTGCTCGGCATGCAATGCCAATGCACGCTCGATGACCTCGGTCTTGTGGCTGATGCCCGCAGCATTCAACCCCGTACCCGGGCCGACCAACAGCTGCGCCGCACAGTCGAGTAGCGAACAGGCCACCGCACTGGCCGCAGCGGTATTGCCGATCCCCATCTCGCCACCGACGAACAGTTCAATGCCCACCGCCTTGGCGCGCAGCACGCTGTCGCGCCCGGCCTGCAACGCCAGCAGGCCTTGCTCATGGCTCATGGCCGGTCCTTTGGCGAAGTTCGCCGTACCGGCACCGATCCGTAAATGACGCACACCCGGCAGATCCAGAGGGGTCACCGTGCCCAGGTCCACTACGTCCAGTTGCGCCGACAACTGCTGCGCCAATACGCTGATCGCCGCTCCGCCGGTGACGAAGTTGTGCAGCATTTGCCCGGTCACTTCCTGCGGATATGCCGAAACACCCTCCGCAACTACGCCGTGATCTCCAGCAAAAATCGCGATCCACACGGCATCAACCTTGGGTTTTACCCGCCCCTGCAACCCGGCCAGTTGCACTGCAACACGTTCCAGTTGCCCGAGGGAACCGGTGGGTTTGGTCAATTGTTGTTGCCGCGCCAGGGCTTCTTCCCTCGCCGAAATGTCAATCGTCCGGGCAGGTTCAAGCCACCAGGTGTTACTCATAATGCGGATCCTTTCAGTGTCAGAGGCAAGCCAGCCACGGTCAGCACAACGCGCTGGCACCGTTCGGCCAGAGCCTGGTGCAGTAAACCGGCTTCATCGACATAGCGACGGGTCAGCTCACCGAGGGGCACCACGCCCAGCCCGGTTTCGTTGCTGACAAAAATAATTTCGCCCGGCAATTGCGCGAGGCAGTCGAGCAGCGCCTGGCGCTCTTGCGCCAGACGCTCAGGGTTTTCAAGCATCAGCAGATTGGTCAACCATAAGGTCAGGCAATCCACCAGCAAACAGTGGTCGGCACTGGCGTTATCCCGCAGGACCCGCGCCAGCTCGAGAGGCTCTTCAATCAGGCCCCATGTGTCGGGGCGTCGCTCGCGATGCAGTGCGACACGCTGATTCAATTCGCCGTCCACGGGCTGGCTGGTGGCGACGTAAATCACTTCCAGCCCCGAGTCACTGGCGAGACCTTCAGCCAGTCGACTCTTGCCGGAGCGTGCGCCACCGAGGATTAGTTGCTGCATGTGTGGGCGTCTCTCTTAAGAAAAAATGCATCCATCTAACTTGGAATGCATTTTCTGTAGGAGTGAGCTTGCTCGCGATAGCGTCAGGTCAGGCGATAATTTATCGAAAGAAAAAATCGAATCGCGAGCAAGCTCACTCCTACAGAAATGCATTTCAATTCAGTGAGCCGGAGTTTTGTTTGACCTGGCTCACATCCAACCCACACAACTCGCGCAGCAGCTTGCCATCCAGATGGTTCTCAACCAGATCCGCCAGGCGCTCGATGTCGCGTTCGCGCAAGGCGTGGTAATCCACTTGCTGCACGTCCTGCAAACCGGCCCAGCGCAACAGGGCACTGCACGCCTCGGGCGTCTCGAACAGCCCGTGCAGGTAAGTGCCGAAAATCTGCCCATCAGCACTTTGCGCACCGTCGCAACGGTCATCGTCCAGTTGCACCGCCGGGCGCTCCAGCGCTGCGCCAGTGGTCACCCCTGCATGAATTTCATAGCCGCTGATCTGCACGCCTTCCAGCAACAGACGGCCTTTCACGTTCCGTAGCTGTTTCTCTTCTTCGAGCACCGTGCTCATCGCCAGCAACCCAAGACCTGTGCTGGAACCCGGCGCGCCCTCAAGGCCCAAAGGATCATGCAACTGCTCGCCGAGCATCTGCAAACCACCGCAAATCCCCAGCAACTTGCCGCCATAGCGCAGGTGCCTGGCAATGGCGGTATCCCAGCCGTTGGCACGCAGGTAAGCCATATCGCTGCGCACGCTTTTCGAGCCGGGCAGGATGATCAGGTCGGCCGAAGGGATGGTTTGCCCCGGCCCGATGAATTGCAGGTTGACCTGCGGGTGCAGGCGCAGTGGGTCGAAATCGGTGTGGTTACTGATGCGCGGCAGAATCGGCACCACCACGTTGAGCACTTGCTCGACCTTGTCGGTCTGGCGCTGATCAAGACCGTCTTCGGCCTCCAGATGCAGGTCCATCACGTAAGGCAGCACGCCGACCACCGGTTTGCCCGTGCGCGCTTCGAGCCAGTCCAGCCCCGGTTGCAGTAAAGCAATGTCACCGCGAAAGCGGTTGATGATGAAACCCTTGACCCTCGCCTGTTCGCTGGGCGAGAGCAACTCCAGTGTGCCAACCAGATGAGCAAAAACCCCGCCACGATTGATATCGGCGATCAGCAGCACCGGGCAATCCACCGCTTCGGCAAAGCCCATGTTGGCAATGTCATTGGCGCGCAGATTGATTTCGGCGGGTGAGCCTGCGCCTTCGACCATGATCACCGGGTAGGTACGGCCCAGACGCTCATGTGACTCCAGCACCGCTTTCATGGCGATCTCTTTATAGCCGTGATACGCCACCGCATTCATGGTCGTCACCGCGCGGCCGTGAATAATCACCTGCGCGCCGGTATCGCTGTTGGGCTTGAGCAGCACCGGGTTCATGTCGGTGTGGGGTTCAAGGAAGCACGCCTGAGCCTGCACCGCCTGAGCGCGCCCGATTTCACCACCATCGGCGGTGACCGCGCTGTTGAGCGCCATGTTCTGTGGTTTGAACGGCACAACGGCAACACCCTGACGGGTCAACCAGCGGCACAGTGCCGTTACCAGCGTGCTTTTACCCGCGTCGGACGTAGTGCCTTGCACCATCAAGGTCGTCATGGCTGCTCCTGGCTGGATAGGCTCTGATTGAATTCGCGTAGCGCTGTTTCCAGGCGCTGCCATTGGACGTCATCGTCAGGCAGACCAAAGCGCAGGCTGCCATTGAGCGGGTTATCACTGACAAACAGGCGCAGCAGAATGCCGCGCCGGGCGCAGAAATCATGCAACAACCCAGCGTTCGCAGTGATCGACCGTTGAAACAATGCACAGCCACCCGCTGGTTTCAGTCCATGGCGCGTGAGCAATTGCGCAAGCCGCTGGCTGGCCTGATCAGTTCGAAGGCGTTGTTCAGCGTGCCGTTGAACATCCTTGAGGCACGCCTGGCCGATAATCCGCGCGGGACCGCTGACAGTCCAGGGGCCAATGTCCTGAGCCAGGGACTTGAGCAAGCGTGGCTCAGCCAGCACAAACCCCAACCGCACACCGGCAAGGCCGAAGAACTTGCCGAATGAACGCAGGACAATCAAACCCTCCATCCCCGTATGAGCAGCAAGGCTCAGGTCCGGCGTGTTATCCATGAAGGCTTCGTCGACCACCAGCCAGCCGCCCCGCTGCGCCAGCCGCCCGTGCCACTTCAACAGACGCTCTGAAGTCAGCACCAGCCCCGTGGGGTTATTGGGGTTGACCACCACCAGCACATCAAGGCTGTCGAGAAAGTAGTCCACTTCATGCTCAAGTACTTCGCGCACCAGAAAGCCCGCGCTGCGCCAGGCATGGGCATGCTCGGCATAACAGGGCGACAGTACACCGACTTTGCCAGTGCTGCGCAGGCGCGGAAGGGCCTGAATGGCTGCCTGAGAACCCGACACCGGCAGCGCACGCGCGGCACCGTAATACGTGCAGGCGGCTTGTTCCAGACCGTCATCGGCTTCAGGCAGGCGGTTCCACGCCGTTACCGGGATAGCAGGAATTGGAAAGGCCCACGGCGCGATACCCGTGGAGAGGTCCAGCCAGTCGGCTTCGTCGATGCCGTACTCTCGTGCTGCCTTGCGCAGGCGACCGCCATGCTCAAGCATAAAACTCAGCCCCCACGCACAACACCAGCAACCATAACCACACACCGCGCTGCACCAGTTGCCAACCGCGATCAATGGAGTTTGCGTCAGCGGGCAGGCCTTCACCCAACTGCGGACGCTGATGCAATTCGCCGTGATAAATCGCGGCACCGCCCAGCTCGACACCCAGCGCACCGGCACCCGCGGCCATCACTGGCCCGGCGTTGGGGCTGTCCCATGTCGGGCCTTGTGTACGCCAGCAGCGCAAGGCCAGACGGGTCTTGCCCAGCAGCGCGTAAGTTAACGCCACCAGCCTTGCAGGAATGTAATTGAGCACGTCATCGATCTTTGCCGCCGCCCAGCCGAACCGTTCGAAACGTTCGTTGCGATACCCCCACATGGCGTCCAGCGTATTACTCAAGCGGTACAACACCACGCCCGGCACACCCGCGACGGCAAACCAGAACAAGGCAGCAAATACGGCGTCGCTGCCGTTCTCCAGCACCGACTCGGTGGCGGCACGGGCGACTTCAGTGGCGTCCAGCTCCGAGGTCTGGCGGCTGACCAGATAGCCGACGCGACGTCGCGCCTCCTCAAGGTCGTCCGAACGGAGCGCCTGAGCCACAGGCTCGACGTGTTCGCCCAGACTGCGTAAACCGAGGGCGCAATACAGCGCGAGAATTTCCACCAGCCAGCCAATATAGGGCAGCCAGCTCAACAGCGTCGCCAACAGGGTCAACGGGATGACGGCAATCACCCAGGCGGTTACACCATGGCTGCGCCAACCGCGCCCGGCAGAATTGAAGCGCTGTTCGATGCGATCAGCGAAACGCCCGAATGCAACCAGCGGATGGGAGCGTTTGGGCTCACCCAGCAACGCATCCAGCGCTACCCCGGCAACACTCAACAGCGCCACACTCATTGACCGACTCCCCATTGGTTCTCAAACAGCATTTCGTTCAACGGACGCTCTTTGCCCCAGCCTTCCATCACCAGCATCGGCACCGGGTAGAACTCGCTCACCGGCCCCAGGCACAGGATCGCCAACGGCTTGGCACCTGCGGGCATGCCGAGCAGATCCGCCAGAGCCTGTGGCTCGAACAACGATACCCAGCCCATACCCAGCCCTTCGGCGCGGGCAGCCAGCCACATGTTCTGAATGGCGCATGACAATGACGCCAGGTCCATTTCCGGCAACGTACGGCGACCAAAGATGTGCTTTTCGCGATCGTCCATGAGCGCCGCCACCAGCACTTCCGCACAGTCGTTGATGCCCTCGACCTTGAGTTTCATGAAGTCATCGGCACGCTCGCCCAGCGCCTCGGCGGTACGAACCCGCTCGCTCTCGACCTGAGCCTGAATGCTTGCACGCAACGCCCGGTCGGTGATGCGAATGAAGCGCCACGGCTGCATCAACCCCACACTGGGCGCCTGATGCGCTGCTTCGAGCAGGCGCGTCAGTAACTCCGGTGCCACGCTGCCCCCGCTGAAATGCCGCATGTCACGCCGCTCAGCGATGGCACGATAGACCGCAGCACGTTCTTCGGCGCTGTACGCTTGATCACTCATGGTTTGAAAAGCGCCGCAACCGCCTGGGGATTGGAAGGGAAATAGAAATGCACATAGGACGCCGTCATGCGCCCCTCACGATAGACCGCCTCCGCGCCGCGCCCGCCATTAGGGCTCAGGCCCCGTGCAATGGGTTGCAGCTCGGTGCTGGTCAAGGAATGGTGATAAGTGTGGCCGCGCAACTCACCCTCGGGCAATGCGACGTTTTGTAGCGCCAGCGCCGCCAGACGCTTCTGCATCACGGCCTCACCTGCGAGTAAACCGACCAGTTCAACGCGCAGCCCGTCAACATCGGTCAAGGCATCCAGCAGATACAACATGCCGCCGCATTCAGCCAGCAGCGGCTTGCCTGCTTGGTGGTGTTCGCGGATTGCAGTCAGCATGGGCGTGTTCTGGCTCAATGCAACGTGATGCAATTCGGGGTAACCACCCGGCAAATAGAGACTGTCCGCCTCGGGTAAAACGCTGTCGCGGATCGGCGAGAAGAACATCAGTTCTGCGCCCATCGCCCGCAGCAAGTCCAGGCTCGCGCCATAAGTGAAGGCAAAGGCTTCGTCGTGAGCCACGGCTATACGCACGCCTTCAAGCAAAGGCTGGGCCGGGATGATGTCCGGTGCAGCGAACGTCACGGCAGGCGGCAAGGCGACTTCGCAGGTACTGGCCAACGCCTGAGCAGCTGCGTCGAGGCGCAAATCCAGGTCGTTCAATTCACTGGCCTGCACCAGTCCGAGGTGACGGCTGGGCAGTTCAATTCCGGTTTCACGGGACAACGCGCCGTACCAGCGCAGGCCCTCCGTCAGGCTGCCTTCGAGCAACTGCGCATGACGCACAGTGCCGACGCGGTTAGCCAATACACCGGCGAACGGCAAATCAGGCTGATAGCGCGCCAGGCCCAAGGCCAGCGCACCAAAGGTCTGAGCCATGGCCGTACCGTCAATCACACCCAATACCGGCACGCCAAAGTGACGTGCCAGATCAGCGCTGGACGGTGTGCCGTCAAACAAGCCCATCACGCCTTCAATCAGGATCAGGTCAGCTTCGCCCGCGGCTTCCCACAACAGACGACGGCTTTCATCAGCACCGACCATCCACAAATCGAGCTGATACACCGGCGCACCGCTGGCTCGCTCGAGAATCATGGGATCAAGGAAATCCGGCCCGCACTTGAACACGCGAACCTTGCGGCCCTGATTGCGATGCAGGCGAGCCAACGCAGCGGTAACCGTGGTTTTACCCTGGCCCGAAGCAGGTGCGGCAATCAATACCGCTGGACAATGACGCGGCTCACTCATGAAAGTCTGCTCACAGCTCGATGCCTTTCTGAGCGCGAATACCCGCCTGGAAGGCGTGCTTGACCACGGTGATCTCGGAAACCGTGTCAGCCATGTCGATCATTTCCGGTTTGGCGCCGCGCCCGGTAACAATCACGTGCTGCATGGGTGGACGCGCCTGCAGATCGCTGAGTACCCGCTCGATGTCCAGGTAGCCGTGTTTGAGGGCAATGTTCAGTTCGTCCAGTACCACAAGGCCAATGGACGGATCGCGGAGCATTTCCAGAGACACTTCCCAGGCGGCTTCGGCAGCGGCGATATCACGCTGGCGATCCTGAGTTTCCCAAGTGTAGCCCTCGCCCATGACGTGATAGCGAACCTGCTCCGGGAAACGCCGAAAAAAGAATTCTTCGCCCGTGCTGTTGCTGCCTTTGATGAACTGCACCACGCCACATTGCATACCGTGGCCCATGGCTCGGGCGAGCATGCCGAACGCAGAGCTGCTCTTGCCTTTGCCGTTACCGGTGAGGACCAGCAGCAAACCGCATTCGTTAGGGGCGCTGGCAATACGTTCGTCCATGACGGCTTTCTTGCGCAGCATGCGCGCCAGATGGCGTTCGTCACGTTCAGGGGATTCGTTCATCTCAGCTCTCCGCTTGAGGGCACGCGAAAGCAGACGGAAGGCTTAGCAAAAACTGACAGCACGACCACAGGTCATGCGCAGAGCATCGCCCGCCGTGATGCTGTTGGATGGATCAGGCCGGTCTCCGGGCTCATGAGCGGGCGAACCCGATTGCGCGCCTTCCCATGCCGGAGCACAGTGGCAGATTGCACAACTTTCACTCATTTACCGTTGCGGGGGCAGCGCCGGAATAGGTCGCATGAAGGCGAATGCACCGGCTTCCCTGTTTCACTCGACCTGCCCGCAGAAACGCTGCTGACGTCGAGCACCTGAAACAAGCGCGCAGGTTAGAGCGTTGGGGTGGGAGCGTCAATCAACACAGGGGTTGAACCTCACCCGTCTACGCACCTCTACCACTTACTGCACCACTGCCCGTTACGGAGATCGACCATGTTCAAGCTCAAACCGCACTATGCCGTCTTGCTCGTGCTCGCCGCTGGCCTGGCGGGCTGTGGTGAGTCCTCTACCCTGCAAGTCACGGATGGCACCGGCCCATCGCCTAAACTGCCTGAGCCGAACAAGACGCTGATCCCGACGGTCAACATCGCTCCGGCCGTCGGCTGGCCGAAAGGTGGCAAACCGGTTGCCGCCCCGGGCACGCAAGTCGCGGCCTTCGCTGAAAACCTTGACCACCCGCGCTGGCTGTATGTACTGCCCAATGGCGATGTGCTGGTTGCTGAAACAAACTCGCCCGCCAAGCCCGACGATGACAAAGGCATTCGTGGCTGGGTGATGAAGAAAGTCATGGGCCGCGCCGGAGCTGGCGTACCCAGCGCCAATCGCATCACCTTGCTGCGTGACAAGGATCACGATGGCGTCGCCGAAACCCGCACCGTGTTTCTGGAAAACCTTAACTCGCCTTTTGGCATGACGCTGGTCGGCAACACACTTTATGTTGCCGATACCGACCGCTTGATCAGCTTCCCTTATCAGCCTGGCCAAACGTCGATCAGCGCTCAGCCGACCAAAGTCGTCGATTTGCCAGGCGGCACGTTGAATCACCACTGGACCAAAAACGTCATCGCCAGCAAAGACGGCAGCAAGCTGTACGTCACCGTCGGCTCCAACAGCAATGTGGCGGAGAACGGCATGGAGGCCGAGCAAGGCCGTGCCGCCATCTGGGAAGTTGATCCGAACACCAAGACCCATCGCATCTTTGCCTCAGGCCTGCGCAACCCTAATGGGATGGATTGGGAACCGACCACCGGCAAGTTGTGGACAGCAGTCAACGAGCGTGACGAAATCGGCAGCGACCTGGTGCCCGACTACGTGACCTCGGTTCAGGACGGCGGCTTCTATGGCTGGCCCTATAGCTATTACGGCCAGCATGTGGACGAACGCGTGAAGCCACAAAATCCGGAGCTGGTGGCCAAGGCGATTGCGCCTGACTTCGCCGTGGGCCCGCACACAGCCTCGCTAGGTCTGGTCTTCGCAGACGGCAAAACCTTACCTGCACCGTTTAATGAAGGGCTGTTCATCGGCCAGCACGGCTCCTGGAACCGCAAGCCACACAGTGGCTACAAGGTGCTATTCGTGCCGTTCAAAGACGGCAAACCAGCCGGTACGCCGATCGACCTCCTGAGCGGCTTCCTCAACGCCGATGAAAAAGCCCAGGGCCGCCCGGTTGGGGTGGTGAATGACCATCAGGGTGGTTTGCTGGTGGCGGATGATGTCGGCAACAAGATCTGGCGGGTGACGGGAGCGAAGGCACAACAGGCGGGTGTGAAGCCTTAGCGCCAAGGATCGCTGGATCGGGGGCATGCCTTCAGATTACGGTGAATCCACTGACGTCATCGCGAGCAAGCTCACTCCTACAGAAGATCGAATTCCAACTGTAGGAGTGAGCTTGCTCGCGATGACGATGTACGAGTCAGTGCAAATCCAGCTGACACTCAGGGGATGAGAAACCAGCGGAAGAACGTGATCTGCGACCTGTATTACTGATTACGCGCCAGATTCGAAGGTTGAATCACCCGTTTGGCATCCAGATAAGCCTTCTGCCAATAAGGCTTGTCGAGGCTGTCGAGTTTCACGGTGCCGCCGGTAGCAGGTGCGTGGACGAAGCGACCCTCGCCAACGTAAATACCCGCATGGCTGACCTGAGAACCACCGCCTGTGGCGAAGAACACCAGATCACCGGATTGCAGCTGCTCGCGCCCGACGCTGGGTGCGCGCATCACAATCATGTCGCGGGTTGAACGTGGCAGCGCAATACCCGCTGCGTCACGGTAAACAAAACCGATCAGACCGCTGCAGTCAAAACCCGAATCAGGCGTGTTGCCGCCCCAACGATAAGGGGTTCCCACCAGCCCGAGCGCACGGAACAGTACATCTTCGGCAGCAGGGTTGGGGTTTTCGGCGGGAGCAACGATGACCGGGCGCTGAACGACCCGGGGCTGGGGCGGCGGCGCGCTGGCGCAAGCACCCAGTAACGCTGCAAGAGAGATGACCGCAAGGCGTAGCGTAATCGACATAAACACAACAACCCGATGTGGATGCGGCTTACTTTGCCGGGAGCCCGAAAAGCACAAGACAGGCTTATAGCCTGTCTTTGTACGGGACGCTAATTATTTGTGCTTGCGCTTCTTGACCGCTGGTGTCTTGAGCGTAGTTGCGGTCATCGCTGTCGTCTGGGCCGGAGCAGCCGTCGGCGACTCCATGGCCAAAGCGCGTTTGGCTTCGATGAACGTCTTGCTCCAGTACACATCATCCAGGCTATCGACGCGAACACCACCACTGCGACGGCTGCTGGAGTGGATGAACTGGTTGTCGCCCAGGTAGATTGCAGCGTGGCTGACGCGACCGCGACCGGCAGTGCTGAAGAACAGCAGATCACCAGGCTCAAGGTCAGTGCGTTTAACCAGAGGCGCATCAATGTTGATCATTTCACGGGAAGAACGCGGCAGGCTCATGCCAGCCTCTTCGCGGAACAGATAACCGATGAAACCGCTGCAATCAAAGCCAGACTTGGTAGAAGTACCACCGAAACGGTAGCGGGTACCGATCAGAGACTTGCCACGTTCAAGAATGCTGTCAGCCAGAACCGGCAGCTGGTAAGGCTTGTTGTCAGAGAAACGGGCCAGCTCAGCTTCAGTCGCCAACTCTTCCTGCAGGACCGAGCGGTCTGAACGGATGTTAGCGCTAGAAACGCTGACTGATTTGGCGGTTTGCTGCTGTACTTGCTGTTGTTGCGAGACCGGTGAATTGGCGGCGCAACCTATAAGCAGGGTAACAAGTGCGAGAGGCACGAGGGGTGCGAAGCGAACTAGCATGGGCACGACCGTGGCTGATAAATATTAAGAAGCCGCGACTATGCCCACTATCATTCTGATTTGCAAATTCAATCGAACTAAATGTGACTTACCAGTTCGCCCATGACATGTACTGCCCGGCAGGCAAAAAACGCGTCCATTTGTGCGCTCTGATCGGTAGGCGTCAAATTAATTTGCGCCGTAAAACCGCCGCAAACCCTTGTTCTGATTACAGGTTCATGGATGTAGGGGAAGCTGGCCGTGGTACCGATGCTCAGCACTGCATCAAAGCCTTTTGCCATCTCATCATAGAGTGTTTGCATCGCTTGCTCAGGCAACATCTCCTGAAACAAAACGACGGGTGGTCGCAGAACGCCACCACACAATCGGCAAAGAGGAGGAAGTGGCCGCTGCAAATGCACACTCAATTCCGGATCTTCGGCTGCACATGACTGACAGAACAGCGGCGCCATCTGGCCATGAATTTCAATCAGGCGATCTGGCGGGCTTCCTGCGGCGCGATGGTAGCCGTCGACGTTCTGCGTCAGTACCCAACAATCCGGTTTCTTGTGTTGCAACTCTGCAATCGCATAGTGAGCAGCGTTCGGCTGGCCACCCAGGCAGGCTTTGCCCAGTTCGGCGATGTATTTCCAGCACAGCGTAGGGTCACGACGCAGCATCGGCCCGGACAGCGCCATTTCAATCGGCACGCCATCATCAGTCTCGCCGTTATACAAGCCGCCAACGCCACGATAGGTTGGCAACCCGGAATCGGCTGAAAGTCCTGCCCCGGTGATAATCAGAATGCGCTGTGCGGCACGCAGCGCCGATGCGGTTTGCAGCAGCAACGCGGGGTCTACCACCCAAGCGTCTCTTTAAGGAAAGGGATGGTCAGTTTACGCTGAGCCTGCAAAGAAGCCTGATCGAGGGTTTCCAGCAAATCGAACAGAGCACTCATGCTGCGAGTGCCCCGGGTCAGGATGAAATGCCCGACCTCGTCGGTCAGGTGCAGCCCGCGTCGCGATGCACGCAGCTGCAGAGCACGCAACTTGTCTTCATCCGACAGACCACGCATCTGGAAAACCAGCGCCATGGTCAGGCGAGATTTGAGGTCAGGCAGTTTGACGGGGAGTTCGCGCGGGGATTGTGAGGCGGCAATCAGCAAACGACGGCCGCTGTCACGCAGGCGATTGAACAGGTGAAACAGAGCTTCTTCCCATTCCGGCTTGCCGACGATGGCTTGCAGGTCATCAAGGCAGACCAGTTCGTACTGCTCAAGGTTGTCGAACAGTTCGACGCCTTCATCGATCACTTCGGCCAGCGGAAGATAAACCGCCGGTTCGCCCATTTGCTCGAAACGCAGGCACGCGGCCTGCAACAGATGGGTACGCCCTACCCCGTCCTTGCCCCATAGATAGATGAGACTCTCGGTCCAGCCAGCCTCGGCTTCGCACAGGCGCTCGACGTAGCCGAGTGCCGCAGCATTGGCGCCGGGATAGTAGTTGATGAAGGTGGCGTCATCACGCAGACGCACACCCAGGGGCAGCTGAATAGGTTTCATGCTGGCTGAACGGCTCAAGTGAACCGTAAGGGGCCTCTGTGTAAAGTGCGCAAAGTTTATACCCGTGACGCTGGGGGCACAATGCGCCAGACCATAAGCAAAATCAAAGGTTTGCGTGAATTGGGCGCAATGGTAGAGCGCTGTCCTTGTTGGAGCGAGGCTTGCCCGCTCCAACAAGTATCTACGGATCCAAAAGAAGGGATCTACAACTCAGGATCTTCCGCGCCACCGTAAACATCCGACTCTTTATAGAGGTCGTGGGCATGGCGTACCAGAACCATGATCACCGCTGCCACCGGCAGCGCCAGCAGAATACCGGTGAAGCCGAACAACTCACCGCCTGCCAGGATCGCGAAAATCACCGCAACCGGATGCAGGCCGATGCGATCGCCCACCAGCAACGGCGTGAGCACCATGCCTTCAAGCGCCTGCCCCACCATGAACACCGCGGCGATGCCCAACAGCGGATACAAATCACCGCCAAACTGGAACAGCCCGGCCACCAGCGCTGCGCCGATACCGATCACAAAACCCATATAAGGCACGATGGCGGCCAGACCGGCGATAACCCCGATCAACAGCCCCAGCTCCAGCCCGACCAGCATCAGCCCGGCCGCATAAATGACGCCCAGGCCCACCATCACCAGCAACTGCCCGCGAATGAATGCGCCCAGTACTTCATGGCACTCGCCTGCAAGCTTGACCACCTGCTCTTCGCGGTGGCGCGGTAACAGGCCACGAATCTTGGCCATCATCACGTCCCAGTCCCGCAGCAGGTAGAAGCACACCACCGGGATCAGCACCAGATTAGTGATCCAGCCGATCAGTGCGAGGCTGGAAGCTGTAGCCCTGGACAGCACAGCGCTAACGATATCGCCGGTCTGGCCCATGTGTTCCGAAATAGCCGCTTTGACCTTGTCGAACTTCCAGAAACCATCGGCCAGACCAAATTTGGTCTGCACCCACGGCAATGCCGTGTGCTGCAGCCAGTCAAGCATCTGAGGGGCAAGCTCGTAGAGGCGGAACAGTTGCTTGGCGAGCATCGGCACCAGAATCAGCAGCAGGCCCATCAGGATCAGCGTAAAGAGGCCGAATACCGCCACTACACTCAAGGTCCGCGACAAGCCCAGTTTTTCCAGTTTGTCGGTCAGCGGGTCACCCATGTAGGCCAGCAACAGCGCCACCAGAAAGGGGGTCAGGATCCCGTGCAGCAAGAACACAAACAGGAACAGCAGAACGACTCCGCCAATCCAGAACCAGCGCCGTGTGTCAGTCATCAAAGCCCCTCAACTAAAATAAAAAGCCCGCTGGAGAATCTACGTTGGCCTGCAAACAAAATTCCCGGTCGGTCCCACAGATGAAACGGGTTTTCCTGAGGGAGCTACCCAGCATCCATAACACACCGCTGTCTCGGGGCAAACATAGGACCTTTAGGAGCTGCCGAAGGCTGCGATCGCAGTGTGTCAGGATAAATGCTTCGCAGCCTTCGGCAGCTCCTACAGAAAAACATTCAGATCAGGTAGTTATATTTTGTTTGATAAGAGCGAGCGGGCGGCGTCCGCTCGCTCCAACAGATCCAGTCTTGCGCTCTTAACCGACAGCTTGCCGCGGCGATAAGTCACCAGCGGAAGTAAATTTGCGGCGCGCTCACCGGAACGATTGTCGGCCCAGGCGCCTGAACGGGTGCTGTAGCGTCAACCGGTGCCGGAGCAGGTTGTTCAGGTGTAGCCGGAGCCGTCGGTGCCTGAGCAGCCTCGGATGCCGGGATTTCCTGCAGCTTGGCCAGCGACAGTTGCGAACGCAGTTGCTCGGCAGTGCCATTGACTTCATAAATGATGCGATCGCCCTCAACCTGTTTCAGACGCGCGCCAAACGGTTCGAGTAATTGCATCAGTTGCGCATAACGCTCAAGGGTCATGCCCTGCACCTGCATCAGCAAACCGCTGGAGGCGCCAGGCTTGGCAACAAAGCGCGGTGCCAGGCGTTCACTGACCGCCAGCAGCACGGCGTCAGCCAACGCCTCGGAAGTCGCCGCGGTCGCAGTACCCTGTTCGCGCTGATCGCCCATCCACAAACGCCATTTTCCCTGCCATTGCCCGGCGTCTTCCTTGGCATGCACTGCCAGCAACGCGTCCGCGCCATACCGCTCCGAAGCTTGCTTCAATGCGGTGGGATCAGTGCCTTCGATGTTCTTGGCGGTGCCGACGCCCTGCTCTTCAAGATCAGCCAGAGGCAGACGCAGCGGCAAGGCGCGATGCTGGGCCGCACGCCGCAGTGGCTCGGCGGAGCTCTGACCGTCGCCCACCAGGTTGGAGCCTTCGGTTGCATCGTTCAGCCACCAACCAAGAATCGTTGGCCGGTTGCTACCCCACAATGAATAACCGGCCTGACGCAGCACACGGTCAGTGCTGGCCGGATCGAAATCCACCAACAAGGTTTCCGGCGGGCCAGCTTCGTAGCCGTACTGGCTGATGACTTGTTGCGGGTCCTTGCGCAGTTCGGCCAACGAGGAGCCCTTTGGCGCACGAGCGTCGCCGGTCAGACGCAGGATCATGGTTTCCAGTGCAGCCTGAGTGGCACGGCTGCGCTCATCAGGAGACTGGCCACTGACCGGTTCACGGACTTGATACAGATTGTTCACGGTTTCAGCGAAGCTCGGCAGACTGAGCAGTGACAGGCAGCCGGCAAAAAACAGATTTGAAAGACGCATGGACAGTTCCCGAACGGAAAAAAGCGGCAAGAAAAGAAACCGCGTCGAAGTGACTGGCGTGGGTGAGACCGCAAAAGGCAGCCAAACATTCACATTAAAGATGAAGGCTACACCTTACACAGTCTGGGGCAGCACACTGACACACAGTTTTTTTGCTTTCAATGAGCCAGCCCGTCGGCCTAAGGATGGCCGCTAAGGCCCAAGCCTGATAAAATCGCGCGCCTTCGCAGACTGGCGATGGTGGCGGCCCGAAAAACTGCATGCAGCTTTTCAGAGGCCCCGCTGTAACGGTCGATCCCCCGAATCCCCCCTAAAGGCCTGGATTATGAGCAAGCAACCCTCCCTGAGCTACAAAGACGCCGGTGTAGACATCGACGCCGGTGAAGCATTGGTCGAACGCATCAAGAGCGTCGCCAAGCGCACCAAGCGGCCAGAAGTCATGGGCGGCCTGGGTGGCTTCGGCGCCCTCTGCGAAATCCCGGCAGGCTACAAGCAGCCCGTTCTGGTTTCCGGTACCGACGGCGTCGGCACCAAGCTGCGTCTGGCGCTGAACCTGAACAAGCACGACACCATTGGTATCGATCTGGTCGCCATGTGCGTCAACGACCTGGTGGTCTGCGGTGCAGAACCGCTGTTCTTCCTTGATTACTACGCTACCGGCAAACTCAACGTCGACACCGCTGCCGACGTGGTTACCGGCATCGGCGCTGGCTGTGAGCTGGCGGGTTGCTCGCTGGTTGGCGGCGAAACCGCTGAAATGCCAGGCATGTACGAAGGCGAAGACTACGACCTGGCAGGTTTCTGCGTCGGCGTAGTGGAAAAGGCCGACATCATCGACGGCTCCAAAGTCGCTGCCGGTGACGCCCTGCTCGCCCTGCCATCTTCGGGCCCGCACTCCAACGGTTACTCGCTGATCCGCAAGATCATCGAAGTGGCAGGCGCAGACATTGAAAACATCCAGCTCGACGGCAAGCCGCTGACCGAACTGTTGATGGCACCGACCCGCATCTACGTCAAACCTCTGCTCAAGCTGATCAAAGACACTGGCGCTGTCAAAGCCATGGCCCACATCACTGGCGGCGGCCTGCTGGACAACATTCCTCGCGTATTGCCGGCCGGTGCCCAAGCGGTAGTCGACGTGGCAAGCTGGCAGCGTCCAGCCGTATTCGACTGGTTGCAGCAACAAGGCAACGTTGCCGAAAACGAAATGCATCGCGTGCTGAACTGCGGCGTGGGCATGGTGATCTGCGTTGCTCAGGAGCACGTTGAAACGGCGCTGAACGTTCTGCGTGAAGCCGGTGAGCAGCCTTGGGTTATCGGTCAGATCGCCACCGCTGCCGAAGGTGCTGCGCAAGTCGAGCTGAAGAACCTCAAGGCGCACTGATGCCCGCACCCTGCGATGTAGTGGTGCTGCTTTCCGGCACCGGCGGCAACCTGCAAGCCATGATCGACAGCTTCAAGGGCGGGGATCACCCCGCCCGCATCCGCGCGGTGATTTCCAACCGCGCCGATGCGTTCGGTTTGCAGCGCGCCAGAGACGCAGGTATCGATACCTGCGTTCTTGACCACAAGGATTACGATGGTCGCGAGGCCTTTGATGCCGCGCTGATCGAGCTGATCGACACCTTCCAGCCCAGGCTGGTTGTCCTCGCGGGCTTCATGCGAATCCTGACCGCTGGCTTCGTCCGGCACTATCAGGGGCGCCTGCTGAATATCCACCCTTCCCTGCTTCCTCTCTATAAAGGCTTGCACACCCATCAGCGGGTGCTGGATGCTGGCGACGCCGAGCACGGCTGTACCGTGCACTTCGTCACCGAGGAACTCGACGGCGGACCACTGGTCGTACAATCAGTGATTTCAGTGGAGCCTGGCGATACGCCTGGCTCTCTTGCCCAGCGTGTTCATGTCCAGGAACACCATATTTACCCATTGGCTATTCGCTGGTTTGCCGAAGGCCGCTTGAGCCTTGGCACAGAAGGCGCATTATTGGACGGGCAGTTGATCGCCGCCAATGGCCACTTGATTCGACCCTAGGAGATATTATGCGTCGCGCTTTGCTGTTCGCTTTCGCTCTGCTCGCACTGCCTGTCACTCAGGCCGCAGACCTGCAACCATTCTCCGCCAGCTACACTGCCGACTGGAAACAATTGCCCATGAGTGGCACGGCTACGCGCAGCCTGGAATCGGGCCCGAACGGCGTCTGGACCCTGAATTTCAAGGCGTCCATGATGATCGCCAGCCTGACCGAAGTCAGCACGCTGAAAGTCGACAAAGACACCATGCTGCCGCAGACCTACAACTTCGAGCGCGGCGGCCTGGGCAAGTCGAAAAAGGTTGATCTGGCGTTCGACTGGTCCAACAAGTTCATCACTGGCAGTGACCGCGGCGACGCCGTCAAACTGCCTCTGAATCGCGGCGTGCTGGACAAATCCACGTATCAACTGGCTTTGCAGCACGACGTGGCGGCTGGCAAGAAGAGCATGAGCTATCAGGTCGTCGACGGTGACGAGATTGATACCTATGACTTCCGCGTGCTGGGCTCCGAGAAGGTCGCTACCAAAGCGGGCCAGATCGACGCCATCAAGGTCGAGCGCGTACGTGACCCGACACAAAGCAAGCGTATTACCGTGCTCTGGTTCGCCAAAGACTGGGACTACCTGCTGGTTCGCCTGCAACAGGTCGAAACCGATGGTAAGGAATACAACATCATGCTGCTGGACGGCACGGTGAATGGCAAAGCGGTCAAAGGCAGCTGATAGCCGCCTGACCGCAATCAAAAAGCCCCGCCATCGTGCGGGGCTTTTTTGTGCTCGTGAAAGCCCGGACAGTCAGATCGCGCTCTGTCTGTAGGAGTGAGCTTGCTCGCGATAAAAATTCATCAATTCAAAAAACTTCCCCTGATGAAACACTATCGCGAGCAAGCTCACTCCTACAGAAAACAACCACATGAAATAATCTTCATTTACCTGACAGACCCGCTGTAGCCTTTATAAATCAAGGCCTCCAGCATCCCGCCCGCTGCTGCAACCGAACATGAAAAAAACCAACTATTTACGTAGCGAGCTAACAAATTCTATAACTGAGGCCTGCGACAGATCGCCGCAGTCCACGTCAGGAGTTTGAACGATGACCGTAAGAGTAACTGAACGCGACGACGCCCATATCTCCCATGAAAGCATTGCCGACGGCATTCAAATCTGGGACGTCTACCAGCAGGATCAACTGGTCGGCATGTTTCATATCGAGTCCGATGCACAGCGATACAAGATGGAACTCGAAGCGCAGGAAAACCAACGCAGTCAGTAATCCGCAACATCAGAATCGCCTTAAAAACAAAACCCGCACTTGGCGGGTTTTGTTTGGTTACGAGTCAGATCACCACATCAGATCATCAGGGATCTTGTAAGCCGCGTACGGATCATCGCCGTCGGCTTTCTCTTCAGTCGGCTCGCTGAGCATCACGATGCGACGTGGATCGCGCTCCTGAATCTTCAACGCCGCCTCACGCGGGATGACTTCATAACCCCCGCCATGACTGACGATCGCCAGCGAGCCATTGCTCAGTTTGCTGCGCATCAGGTTGTTGACCGACAGGCGTTTGACCTTCTTGTCATCGACGAAGTTGTAGTAATCCTCGGTCGTCAGCTTTGGCAGACGTGACCCTTCAATCAACTGCTTGACCTGAGCGGCCCGAGCCTTCTGCTCGACCTTCTCCTGGTGCTGACGATTGAGCTCCTGGTCGCGCTTGACCTTCTCGGCCGCCGCTTCCTGAGCCGCACGCTTCTGCGAGTCATCGATTTCGATCTGGCCCTTGTGCGCCAGACGCTGTTCTTTCTGCTTGTCTTTGCCGACCTGTTTGGCCTGCTTCTGGTTGACCAGACCTGCCTTGAGTAACTGATCGCGAAGGGAAATGCTCATTGTCTACTCACTTATGCAGAGGCAGCAGCTCAGCCACAGCTGGGCGCTTTCTTTTCCTGACGTTTGGCTTCGCCCCACAGAGCGTCCATTTCTTCGAGGGTGCAATCTTCCATGGGACGCTGGGTGTCGCGCAATGCCTGTTCGATAAATCGGAAGCGGCGTTCAAATTTACTGTTCGCGGCGCGCAGCGCATTTTCGGGATCAACCTTGAGATGCCGGGCCAGATTGACCGCAGCAAACAACAGATCACCCACTTCTTCGGCGATGCTCTCGGCGTCGTTGTCGGCCATGGCCTCCAGCACTTCATCCAGCTCTTCGCGAACATTGTCGACTACTGGCAGCGCTGAAGGCCAATCGAAACCTACCTGCGAGGCTCGTTTCTGCAACTTGACCGCACGGGACAAGGCTGGCAGCACGGCGGGCACATCATCAAGCAGCGACAATTGCTCGGGCGCACTGGCTTTATCCGCGCGCTCCTGAGCCTTGATCTCATCCCAGCGCTCTTTGACCTGCTCGTCTGTCAGGCGCGGGGTTTCCAGAGGAGCGTACAAGTCGCCGGTAGGAAAAACATGAGGGTGACGGCGAATCAGCTTGCGGGTAATCCCATCGATGACGCCGTCAAACTCGAAACGCCCTTCTTCTCGGGCCAGTTGGCTGTAATACACCACCTGAAACAGCAAATCGCCCAGCTCTCCCTTGAGATCATCAAAGTCACCGCGCTCGATGGCGTCGGCCACTTCGTATGCCTCTTCAAGGGTGTGCGGCACGATGCTGGCGTAATTCTGCTTCACGTCCCATGGGCAACCGTATTGAGGGTCGCGCAGGCGGGCCATGAGGTTGAGCAGGTCTTGGAGAGAGTACATGGGGTTCCTGGTTCAGTCAGACTGCCACCGGTAGGAGCGAACTTGTTCGCGAGACGACCTTCCTGAATACACAGGTCCATCGCCTCGCGAACAAGTTCGCTCCTACCGGTGCAAGCTCGATCACGGTGTTCTGTTACGCCGCGTCTCGATAATGTTCGGCAATTGCGAGATGCGCCCCAGCAACCGGCCCAACGCATCCAGCCCCGGGATCTCGATGGTCAGAGACATCAACGCCGTGTTGTCCTCTTTGTTAGAGCGGGTGTTGACCGCCAGCACGTTGATCCGCTCGTTGAGCAGGATCTGCGAGACATCCCGCAGCAAGCCCGAGCGGTCGTAAGCACGGATGATGATGTCCACCGGATAGGTGAGCACCGGCACCGGGCCCCAGCTGACCTGAATAATCCGCTCCGGCTCGCGACCGCCCAACTGCAGTACCGAGGCGCAGTCCTGACGGTGAATACTCACGCCACGGCCTTGGGTGATATAGCCGACGATGGCATCGCCCGGCAGCGGCTGGCAGCAGCCCGCCATCTGCGTCATCAGGTTGCCGACGCCCTGGATCTGAATATCGCCGCGCTTGCCTGGCTTGTAGCCGGTGGCCTTGCGCGGGATCAGTTCCAGTTGCTCGTTGCCGCGCTCTGGTTCGACCAGTTGTTGCGCCAGATTGACCAGCTGAGTCAGGCGCAGATCGCCAGCACCCAAGGCCGCATACATGTCGTCGGCGGTCTTCATGTTGGCTTTGTCTGCGAGACGCTCGAAGTCCACCGCAGGCAATGCCAGACGAGCCAGTTCGCGCTCGAGCAGGGTTCGACCTGCAGCAACGTTCTGATCGCGGGCCTGCAATTTGAACCAGTGAACAATCTTCGCCCGCGCCCGCGACGTCGTGATGTAGCCCAGGTTCGAGTTCAGCCAGTCGCGGCTCGGCGTACCTTGCTTGCTGGTGATTATCTCGACCTGCTCACCGGTCTGCAGGCTGTAGTTGAGCGGCACGATACGGCCGTTGATCTTCGCGCCCCGGCAGTTATGACCGATCTCGGTGTGCACCCGATAAGCGAAGTCCAGCGGCGTAGCGCCCTTGGGCAAGTCAATCGCGTGACCGTCTGGGGTGAAGACGTAGACACGATCAGGTTCGATATCGACGCGCAGCTGTTCAGCCAGCCCGCCGATGTCGCCCAATTCTTCGTGCCACTCCAGGACCTGACGCAGCCAGGAAATTTTCTCTTCGTAATGATTGGAGCCGGATTTGACGTCGGTGCCCTTGTAGCGCCAGTGAGCGCAAACGCCCAGCTCTGCCTCTTCGTGCATCGCGTGGGTGCGGATCTGCACTTCCAGCACCTTGCCTTCCGGCCCGATAACTGCGGTGTGCAACGAGCGATAGCCGTTTTCCTTGGGGTTGGCGATGTAATCGTCAAACTCCTTGGGAATGTGCCGCCACAAGGTGTGCACGATCCCCAGCGCGGTGTAGCAGTCGCGCATCTCCGGAACCAGCACGCGCACGGCGCGAACGTCGTAGATCTGGCTGAAATCCAGCCCTTTACGCTGCATTTTGCGCCAGATCGAATAGATATGTTTGGCGCGACCGCTGATATCGGCTTTGACGCCGGTGGCCAGCAGTTCGTTGTCCAGCTGCGACATGACATCGCTGATGAAGCGTTCGCGGTCAAGGCGACGCTCATGCAGCAACTTGGCGATCTGCTTGTATTGCTCAGGCTCCAGGTAACGGAAGGACAGATCCTCCAGCTCCCATTTGATATGGCCGATACCCAGACGATGGGCCAGCGGCGCATAGATATCAAAGACTTCCCGGGCAACGCGATTACGCTTTTCTTCGGCGGCGTTTTTCACCGCACGGATAGCGCAGGTACGTTCTGCCAGTTTGATCAAGGCCACGCGAACGTCGTCGACCATGGCCACCAGCATCTTGCGCAGGTTTTCGACCTGCACCTGAGTACCCAGCACCAACGACTGGCGAGGGCTGAGGCTGGCACTGATTGCCGCCATGCGCAGCACGCCGTCAATCAACCGGGCGACGGTCGCGCCGAAACGCTGCTCGACGTCAGGCAACGGAATCTTGCCTTCACGCACGCCTCGGTACAGAACCGCCGCAACCAGCGAATCCTGATCCAGCTTGAGGTCCGCGAGGATCTCGGCGATTTCCAGCCCCGTATGAAAGCTGGACGTGCCTTCGGCCCAGAGATTCTTCGCGGCGTTGTCCTGCTGCTCGGCTTGCCGAACAAACTCACAGGCCTCTTTAAGGGCCTGTCGATCCACTATGAGGTCGACGCTGACCACGTGATCAAGCCATGCGTCGAGATTGATACTGCCGTCTGTGTTTATCGGCTGGTGTGCTCTCACCTGTACCATGTTGCTTACCTTCCCTAAGGCGCGATGAATAGCGCCTACAGTCGCTGACCTTCTTGAGCGAACACTCCTCGCCGGGCAAGCGAGGACTGGTATTCGCGGGCCAGTCGGATTAAACGAGACTCCATGTAAGCTGCGCACCCGATTCCTTGAGCCGCTGCTTACTTACTCGCTTCAAATAACGCCATCGCCTCGACATGCGCTGTCTGTGGAAACATATCGAGGATGCCGGCACGTTTTAATCTGTAGCCCTGATTGACCAATTCGACAGTGTCGCGAGCCAAAGTTGCCGGGTTACATGAAACATAAAGTAACCGCTGCGCACCTAACGCCTTGAGCTTGCGTACCACCTCAAAAGCGCCGTCACGCGGCGGGTCCAGAAGCACCGCGCTAAAGCCTTGCGCCGCCCATTGCGCCTTGTCCAGCGGCTGCGACAGATCCGCCTGATGAAATTCAACGTTGTGCAGATCATTACTCATTGCGTTGCTGGTGGCACGCTCGACCATGGTCGCAACCCCTTCGACCGCCACCACCTCTTTGACCTGTTTCGCCAATGGCAGGGCAAAATTGCCCAGCCCGCAAAACAGATCCAGTACCCGTTCATCAGCCTGGGGTGCCAACCACTCCAGCGCCTGTTCGATCATCGCAGTATTCACCGCTGCGTTGACCTGAATGAAATCTCCCGGCCGGTATGCAAGCTCCAGATTCCAGGGCTCCAACCGATAGCCCAGCGTCTGCGAAGCATCTACCGGTTGCGGATCACCCTCACCATGCAACCATAGTTGTGCGTCATGGTTATGGCAAAAGGCTTTCAATTTGTCGAGATCACTCTCCGCCAAGGGTGCAGTGTGTCGAACCAGCACAGCGTTCGACGTCCCGTGGAACAATTCCACGTGCCCCAGCACCTGCGGCTTGCTGAAGCTTTTCAGCATGCCCGGCAATTGCATCATGACCGGTTGCAAGGCCTGTACCAGCACCGGGCATTCATCGATGGTCACGATGTCCTGACTGGCAGCCGCACGAAACCCCACGTCCAACCGTTTGGCCTTGACGTCCCAGCGTACGGCAACCCGGGCGCGCCTGCGGTAGGCAAATTCCGACCCGGTCAGCGGTGCCGCCCACTGCTCTGGCTCGACTCCCGCGACCCGCTGCAATTGCTCCGCCAGCATGCGCTGTTTCAGGGCAAGCTGTTCAGTGTGGGGCACGTGCTGCACGCTGCAACCACCGCAACGACCGAAGTGCGCACACGGCGCCGGACGACGCATGGCGCTGCCCTGGAACACACGCTCAGTACGCGCTTCCACGATTTTGCCGTGGGCATTGAGCACTCTGGCTTCAACTTCTTCGCCTGCAAGGCTGCCCGCAACGAACCACGTCTTGCCTTCAAAAAACGCGATGCCGCGCCCGTCGTTTGCCAGGCGCTCAATCGTCAGTCGCTGCTTCTTGCCGGTCGGGATCTGGTTTGCCCGGGTACCGCCTGCTGGCTGGAAGCGCAGGCCTCTTTCATGTTTGGCCATCAGTTGGGCGCGTCGTAAACGCCGGTCGACAAGTAACGGTCGCCACGGTCACAAATGATCGCGACCATGACCGCATTTTCGACTTCACGGGACAGTCGCAGCATGCCCGCTACCGCACCACCCGAGGACACGCCGCAGAAGATGCCTTCTTCACGGGCCAGTCGACGCATGGTGTCTTCGGCTTCGATCTGGGCCATGTCGACAATGCGGTCAACACGGTCGGCCTGATAGATACGCGGCAGGTACTCTTCCGGCCAGCGACGAATACCGGGAATGGCCGCGCCTTCCATCGGTTGCAGACCGACGATCTGTACATTCGGGTTCTGTTCTTTCAGGTAACGCGAGACACCCATGATGGTGCCTGTGGTGCCCATGGAACTGACGAAGTGAGTGACGGTGCCGCCGGTCTGTTGCCAGATCTCCGGACCGGTGCTGGTGTAGTGCGCCTGCGGATTATCACCGTTGGCAAACTGATCGAGCACCTTGCCCCGGCCTTCATTCTGCATCCGCTCAGCCAGGTCACGGGCACCTTCCATGCCTTCTTCCTTACTGACCAGAATCAGCTCGGCGCCATAGGCGGTCATGGCGGCCTTGCGCTCGGCGCTGGAGTTATCAGGCATGATCAGGATCATCTTGTAACCCTTGATCGCCGCAGCCATGGCCAGGGCGATGCCGGTGTTGCCAGAGGTCGCTTCAATCAGCGTGTCGCCGGGATGGATCTGGCCACGCAGTTCTGCACGGGTAATCATCGACAACGCAGGACGGTCCTTGACCGAACCGGCAGGGTTATTCCCTTCCAGTTTCAGCAGGAGCGTATTGCTGGTATTACCCGCCATGCGCTGCAGGCGCACAAGCGGGGTGTTGCCGACGCAATCGGCGATTGTTTGGTACTGCAGGGTCATGGCGTATTCGCAATCCAGACTGCGGGGGCGCCTATCATAACGGCAAACGCTTAAAGCCCATATCACGCAAAGTGCGGGCATTATCGCCAAATGGAATAACGCACTGCCTCACGATGCAGACCACCCTCCACCCAGTAAGGGTAATATGCGCGATTGCGTTCGCTTAAATAGCTACACTTGCCCGCATCAACCTGACATCCGCCAACCTTCAAGCCGCGTGAAGATCACCGGCCATTCTGGCCCGCTGGAGAAACAAGTGTGCTGAAAAAGCTGGGTATCAAAGGCCGCGTGCTACTGCTGACCATCGTGCCAGCCATCATTATGGCGACGCTGCTGGGGGGGTATTTCACCTGGATGCAACTGAGCGACCTGCAGGCGCAGTTGCTCAAGCGCGGCGAAATGATTGCCCAGGAGCTGGCACCTCTCGCCGCGCAGGCACTTGATCGCAAAGACAGCGCCTTGCTTGAGCGGATCGCGGTGCAGACGCTGGAAGAAAACGATGTGCGATCTGTATCGTTCCTTGGCGAGGACCGGGAACCACTGGCCCATGCCGGGCCGAGCATGATCAACCCGCCCCCGGAGGGCAGCGGCACCAGACTCCTGCAACGCACTGGCAATGACGCGACACGCTATTTGCTGCCGGTGCTTGGTCGCCAGCGTCACCTGACCGGCGAGCTGATTCCCGATGAAGCCGACCGCCTGCTGGGCTGGGTCGAAGTCGAGCTGACCCACAGCGGCACGTTGTTGCGCGGTTATCGCAGCATGTTCTTCAGCCTGCTGCTGATCCTGGCAGGCATGGGCCTGACCGCGGTGCTTGCGTTGCGCATGAGCCGCACGATCAATGGCCCGATCAGCCTGATCAAACAGGCAGTTTCCCAACTCAAGGACGGCAATCTGGAAACCCGCCTGCCGCCGCTGGGCAGCCTGGAGCTGGATGAACTGGCCTCGGGCATCAACCGCATGGCGGCCACGCTGCAAAATGCTCAGGAAGAATTGCAGCACAGCATCGAGCAGGCGACCGAAGACGTACGACAGAATCTGGAGACCATCGAAATCCAGAACATCGAGCTGGACCTTGCGCGCAAAGAAGCGCTGGAAGCCAGCCGGATCAAATCCGAGTTTCTGGCCAACATGAGCCATGAGATTCGCACCCCGCTCAACGGCATTCTCGGTTTTACTCACCTGCTGCAAAAAAGCGAACTCACGCCCCGCCAGCACGATTACTTGAGCACCATTGAAAAGTCCGCCGACAGCCTGCTGGGCATCATCAACGAAATTCTCGATTTCTCGAAAATCGAGGCTGGCAAACTGGTCCTCGACAACGTGCCGTTCAACCTGCGCGACCTGCTGCAGGACACCCTGACCATCCTCGCCCCGGCGGCCCACGCCAAACAACTGGAGCTGGTCAGCCTGGTGTACCGCGACACGCCGCTGTCATTGCATGGCGACCCGCTGCGGCTGAAACAGATCATGACCAACCTGGTCAGCAACGCGATCAAGTTCACCCGCGAAGGCACCATCGTCGCCCGGGCCATGGTCGAGGACGAAACCGAAGACAGCGCCCAACTGCGCATTAGCGTGCAAGATACCGGCATCGGCCTTTCCAGCCAGGACGTACGCGCCTTGTTTCAGGCCTTCAGTCAGGCTGACAACTCCTTGTCCCGCCAGCCAGGCGGTACCGGCCTGGGCCTGGTGATTTCCAAGCGCCTGATCGAACAGATGGGTGGCGAGATTGGCGTCGACAGCGAGCCCGGTGAAGGTTCGGAATTCTGGATCAGCCTGCGCCTGCCCAAAGCGCGCGACGATATCGAAGACCTGCCTGCCCTGCCGCTGCAAGGGCTGCGGGTCGCCGTACTGGAACAACACGATCTGGCCCGTCAGGCACTTGAGCACCAACTGGAAGACTGCGGCTTGCAGACGCTGGTGTTCAATAATCTGGAAAACCTGCTCAACGGCGTCACCGCCGCGCATCAAACTCCGGCGGCGATCAGCCTCGCGGTCTTGGGCATCACCGCTCACGAATTGCCACCGGAGCGCTTGCGCCAGCACATCTGGGACCTGGAAAACCTCGACTGCAAAGTGCTGGTGCTCTGCCCGACCACCGAGCAGGCGCTGTTCCAGCTGGCCGTTCCGGATGTCTATACCCAACTGCAGGCCAAACCGGCCTGCACCCGCAAACTGCGTCGTGCCTTGTGCGAACTGATCAGCCCTCGCACCCAGCGCAGCGATGCAGCAGAGCCGCTTTCGAGCCGTCCACCGCGCCTGCTGTGCGTGGACGATAACCCGGCCAATCTGTTGTTGGTGCAAACCCTGCTGGAAGACATGGGCGCCGATGTCACCGCAGTGGACAGCGGCTACGCGGCGCTGCACGCGGTGCAGACCGAGACCTTCGATCTGGTGCTGATGGATGTGCAAATGCCCGGCATGGATGGCCGCCAGACCACCGAAGCGATTCGCGCCTGGGAGACCGAACGTCAGAGTTCATCGCTGCCTATCGTTGCGCTGACCGCCCACGCCATGGCCAACGAAAAACGTGCACTGCTGCAAAGCGGCATGGACGATTACCTGACCAAGCCCATCAGTGAACGGCAACTGGCCCAGGTGGTGCTGAAGTGGACCGGTCTGGCGTTGCGCAATCAAGCCCCCGAACGGCCGGTCGAGTCCAGCCACCGCAGCGCGGACCTGCAGGTGCTTGATCACAACGAAGGGCTGAAACTGGCCGCTGGCAAACCCGATCTGGCCGCTGACATGCTGGCCATGCTGCTGGCCTCGCTGGATGGTGACCGCGACGCAATCCGCGCAGCCCGTGAAGCCGATGATCGAGACACCCTGCTTGAACGCGTACATCGTCTGCATGGCGCAACCCGATACTGTGGAGTTCCGCAATTACGTGCTGCATGTCAACGCAGCGAAACCCTGCTCAAGCAAAATGCACCACAAGTCGACGAAGCACTGGACGAACTGGAATCCGCCATGAAACGTCTGGCCGATGAAGCTCGGGTGAGTGCCTGATTTGACGGGTGTGAGCCCGCTGCCCAGAGCACTGCGCTGGCTCGCGCCAAACACAGGACCCGTAGGAGCTGCCGAAGGCTGCGATCGCGGTGTATCAGTGAAATGCTTCGCAGCCTTCGGAAGCTCCTACAGGATCCGGTATCTCCCCCAACTACAAGGAACCGTAGATGCGCATTTTGATCTTCAGCAGCCAGACTTACGACCGCGACAGTTTCCTTGCCGCTCATCTGCCCGCCAACCTGCAGCTGCACTTCCAACCCGCACGCCTGACACTGGAAACCGTCGCCCTGGCGGACGGCCACGAGGTGGTCTGCGCCTTCATCAATGACGACCTCAGTGCCCCAGTGCTGGAGCGTCTGGCTGCTGGCGGCACACGCTTGATCGCCTTGCGCTCGGCCGGGTACAACCACGTTGACCTGCCAACCGCACAGCAATTAGGGATCAGCGTCGTGCGGGTGCCCGCCTACTCACCGCATGCCGTCGCTGAACATGCCGTCGCGTTGATCCTGGCCCTCAACCGCCGCTTGCATCGCGCCTACAACCGCACCCGCGATGGCGACTTCAGCCTGCACGGCCTGACCGGCTTCGATCTGGTGGGCAAAACCGTCGGCATCGTCGGCACCGGGCAGATCGGCGCAACCTTTGCCAGGATCATGTCCGGCTTCGGTTGCCAGCTACTGGCATATGACCCCTTCCCCAACCCACAGGTCGAGGCGCTTGGCGCACGTTACCTGAGCCTCGACGAACTGCTGCAACAGGCGCAAATCATCAGCCTCCATTGCCCGCTCACCCCGCAAACCCGACACCTGATCAATGCCCGCTCCCTGGCGACCATGCAACCCGGCGCCATGCTGATCAATACCGGGCGCGGCGCATTGGTCGACACCCCGGCCTTGAGCGAAGCATTGAAAAGCGGACAGCTGGGTTATCTGGGGCTGGATGTTTACGAAGAGGAAGCCTTGCTGTTTTTCGAAGACCGCTCCGACCACCCGCTGCAAGACGACGTGCTCGCCCGTTTGCTGACATTTCCCAATGTTATCGTGACCGCTCATCAGGCTTTTCTGACCCACGAAGCGCTCGGCGCCATTGCGCAGACCACGCTGGACAACATTGACGCCTGGGCCAGTGGTTCAGCGCAAAATCTGGTGGCGAGTTAGCGAGGGGAGAAATGGCGCATGTGCGTGATAGGATGCGCGCAATTTGGAGGACCTCATGGCCGAACACGATTTCCGTTACAGCATGCTCAACCCGCAACACACCCTGACCGAGTGCCGCACCCTGGCGCCCGGCCGCTATCAAGTGACCGGCAACGGCGGCTCGATCCACGACCGTGACGAGCTGCTAGTCACCATCAAGGGCAGTAAAACCCTGCACATGCGCCTGCAGGTCGAGAAGGTACGGCACCTGATCAACCCGCCGGGTCAATGGATTGCCGTGGCCAAGGGCCCGGTGTTCGACGAACTGGCTATCCATCAATGGAAGGTCAACTGCGACAGCTGTGGCGCAGTGCTGGACTTCGAGTTCATGGTCGACGCCAAAGCTGGCGTTGCCGCACAGAAACCTGCCGCCTCGGCACGCATCGCCGAACTGGGCTGGAAATCCGAAGGCGAGAAGCACGTGTGCAAGAAGTGCCAGGAGAAAGCTGCATGAAACCGTTTGTGCTGTCAGCACTGGCCGGTGCTGCCTTGCTGACCGGGTGTGCGTCCCAACCGCTGCCGATCAAGCATGATCAAAGCTACGTGCTGGAATGGATCGGCGAACGTCCGCTGATCGACAGCAGCCACTTGACCATGACTCTGGGCGCCGATGGCCGTGCTTACGGCAATGCGGGTTGCAACCACTGGTTCGCCTCGTACACCCTGCAGGACGAAACCATTACGTTTGGCGCCGTCGGCAGCACCCGCAAAATGTGCGCCCCGGCGTTGATGGAGCAAGAGCAGCGCTTCCTGCAAGCGGTTGGCAAAGTCCAGCGCTGGGACATTTCCCCCATCGACCAACTGCGCCTTTGGCCTGCGCAAGGCAAACCGTTGAGGTTCTGGGAAGAGGGTTGAACCCTGGGTTGCACCATTTCCGGTAGGAGCGCACTTGTTCGCGAGTGTGCCTGAATAAACGCGTCAGTTCCTCTCGCCAACAAGTTGCCTCCTACCAGAACAACCTGACACGGCACTGCCCGGTAGGAGCGAACTTGTTCGCGAGGCGATGGTGCAGCCGATAGAGGTTTTTCCTGCCTATTAGATTTCACCCCTCCCCGCGCAGCGCCTTCAGCTTCGCCGTCACACCGGCGGCGGTCTGTTCGCCCAGCAACTGCTCGCGCATCTTGCCCTTGTCGTCGATGATGTAGGTCACCGGTAATGCCTCGCTCGGCGGCAGGTCATACTGCGCAGCCGGGTCCTGAGCCAATACCGTGAACTTGATGCCCAGTGCATTGCTGGCGGTTTTCAGTTCTTCGCCCTGCAAGTTGTCGAAGTTGACGCCAAGCACCGTCACCTTCTGGTCCTTGAGCTCTTCCGACAGGTGATTGAGTTCCGGGATTTCAACCCGGCACGGGCCGCACCATTCAGCCCAGTAATTGATCACCAGCCAATGCTTGTCGATACGCTCGCTGGCAACTTTCTGGCCGTTCTGGTCAGTCCCCAGATCCACGCCACACCCCGCCAGCAACATACTGCCGACCAATGCCACTACTGCTGCCAATCGCCTCGCCATGTTGTTCCTCACTCCTATCAAACAAGATGCAATTTTCAGAGTTGACCCAAATCCTGTAGGAGCTCACCGAGGTTACGAGGCCAGCGATGGCGGTGTGTCAGATAAACCGCTATCGCTGGCCTCGTAACCTCGGTGAGCTCCTACAGGCCAGTGTTTGCTCCGCGACAGCGTGGTGTCAGGGACGCCGGGGCGACTCTCATCGAATACTCAAACCTGCGACCGATCACCGCTCGGTGTTTAGCCCAGGTCCTATGGCGGGTAGAATAGCCGCCACCTTACGCAAGATGCGACCTTCAAATGACCGATCTGACGCTTTATCACAACCCGCGCTGCTCCAAATCACGCGGCGCGCTGGAACTGCTGCAAGGCCGCGGCCTGAACCCGTCCATCGTGCTGTACCTGGAAACCCCACCCGACGCCGGGCAACTGCGCGATTTGCTGAGCAAGCTGGGCATCGGCGCCCGCCAACTGCTGCGCACCGGTGAGGATGATTACAAAACCCTTAACCTTGCAGACAAGAGCCTGAGTGACGACGCCCTGATCGCTGCCATGGCTGCCCATCCAAAACTCATCGAGCGACCGATTCTGGTGGCCGGTGACAAGGCCGTGATCGGCCGCCCACCGGAAAACGTCCTGGAGCTTTTGCCATGAGCACGCCCTACATTCTGGTTCTGTTCTACAGCCGCAACGGCTCTACCAGCGAAATGGCCCGGCAGATTGCCCGCGGCATCGAACTGGGCGGCATGGAAGCGCGTTTGCGTACCGTGCCAGCCATCTCGACCGAATGTGAAGCCGTGGCGCCAAGCATCCCGGAAAGTGGCGCGCTGTACGCGACCCTTGATGACCTGAAGAACTGCGCGGGCCTGGCCCTGGGCAGCCCGACGCGTTTCGGCAACATGGCTGCGCCGCTCAAATACTTCCTGGATGGCACCAGCAACCTGTGGCTGACCGGCGCGCTGGTGGGCAAACCGGCCAGCGTGTTCACCTCCACCGCCAGCCTGCATGGCGGCCAGGAAACCACCCTGATGTCGATGCTGCTGCCGTTGCTGCACCACGGCATGCTGATCACCGGCCTGCCTTACAGCGAATCGGCACTGGTGGAAACCAGCGGCGGCGGCACGCCATACGGCGCGAGCCACCACGCCGGGCCGGACGGCAAGCGTCCGCTGGACCCGCACGAAACCCAACTGTGTCGCGCACTCGGTCAGCGCCTGGCGAAAACCGCCCTGCTGCTGGACCCGTCCCGTGGCTAAAAAGCCCAAAGTCCTGCCTGCGCTGGATTGGCTTGAACCACGCGTGAAGATCAGCCGCCTGATCAGCCTGACCAGTTTTCTCGGGCTGATCGCGCTGCTGAGCATTTATTACCTGGGTATTGCCGACCTGCATGGCGCTAGACCCTGGGTGATTCTGCTGATCGAACTGGTACCGCTGCTGCTGTTCGCACCGGGGATCATCAGCGGTAGCCCACGCGCGTATTCGTGGCTGTGTTTTGTGGTCAACCTGTACTTCATCAAAGGTGCGCTGGCCGCGTTCGATCCCAACCGCGCTCTGTTCGGCGTGCTGGAAATGCTTGCCAGCCTGACCGTATTCGTCAGCGCCCTGCTGTACATCAGATGGACTTTTCAGCGAAACCGCAAACTTGCGGGCGAAGGCCAAGTCTGAGGCTGTACGCATCATTTTCTGGAGCAGTAATGCACGACTACAAATGGCTGAATGAGTACTGCCTGAACCGCTTCGGCTCGGCTAAAGCCCTTGAATCACATTTGCCAACACCTAAAACCAGTAAACAACTGCAAGCCATTAGCGACGACCGCTACCTGTCGACCATGGCCTTGCGGGTGTTTCGTGCAGGTTTGAAGCACAGTCTGGTGGACGCCAAATGGCCGTCTTTCGAAGAGGTGTTTTACCGTTTCGATCCGGAAAAAGTGGTGCTCATGGGCGCCGACCACCTTGAACGGCTGATGCAGGATGCGCGGATTATTCGCCACCTGGGCAAGCTCAAAAGCGTGCCGCGTAACGCCCAACTGGTACTGGACATCGAAAAGGAACACGGCAGCTTCGGCAACTTCATCGCTCAATGGCCAGTAGATGACATTACCGGGCTCTGGCAGTACCTGGCCAAACACGGCAACCAGATGGGCGGGCTGTCTGCACCGCGTTTCTTGCGCATGGTCGGCAAAGACACCTTTATTCCCACCTGGGACGTGGTAGCCGCGCTCAACGCACAGAAGATCGTCGACAAAGTGCCAACCAGCAAACGCGATCAGGCCATCGTCCAGCAAGTGTTCAACCAATGGCAAAGCGAAAGCGGCAGGCCGCTGTGCCAGCTGTCAGCAATGCTGGCGTTTACGGTGAATCACTGAGTCTACTAAATCTGTAGGAGCTGCCGAAGGCTGCGAATCGCGACGTATCAGCCAATGCGCTTCGCAGCCTGCGGCAGCTCCTACAGAAACCGCCTTTAGATATTCACCACATTCACAAACCGAGACGCGGCGGTTTCGTCGATGCGCAGGTTGGTGAAGTCGAACAGGTTGCGGTCAGCCAACTGCGACGGAATGACATTCTGCAGGCTGCGGAAAATGCTGTCGGTACGGCCCGGTGTCTTGCGCTCCCACTCCTGAAGCATGTCCTTGACCACCTGACGCTGCAGGTTTTCCTGAGAGCCACAGAGATTGCACGGGATGATCGGGAAGTTCTTGAAGTCGGAGTAGGCCTGAATGTCCTTCTCATGGCAGTACGCCAATGGGCGGATCACCACGTTGCGGCCATCGTCAGCGCGCAGCTTCGGCGGCATGGCTTTCAGTGAGCCGTTGAAGAACATGTTGAGAAAGAACGTCTCGACGATGTCATCGCGGTGATGCCCCAGCGCCATCTTGGTCGCGCCAATCTCGTCAGCAAAGGTATACAGCGTGCCGCGACGCAGACGCGAGCACAGCGAGCACGTGGTCTTGCCTTCCGGGATCAGCTCCTTGACCACCGAGTAGGTGTCTTTCTCGACGATGTGATACTCGATACCCAGCGTCTCCAGATAGGCTGGCAGCACATGCTCGGGGAAGCCCGGCTGCTTCTGATCCATGTTCACCGCGACGATATCGAACTTGATTGGCGCGACCTTCTGCAGGTGCATCAGCACATCGAGCATGGTGTAGCTGTCTTTACCGCCGGACAGGCAGACCATGACCTTGTCACCCTCTTCAATCATGTTGAAGTCGGCAACGGCTTCTCCCGCCAGGCGACGCAAGCGTTTCTGCAGTTTGTTCTGATTGACTGAAAGGGTGCCCATGGCGCTGGTATCCGGTTGCGATGACGAGAAGACAGGATGAAAGGGCCGGTATTTTACGCATAATTCCTGTATCGCTGAAGCCTGTTACGTTGTTGCATCGGGCTATAAGCAAGGTGCTGGACATGCCCAATGACTCTAAAGCCCAGGTCTGCGCTTCCTATACTCCTACTGAGCTGGCATCCAAAGGGTAGGAGCGAACTTGTTCGCGAAGCTCGCGCCCTGCCACAGCGCCTCGCCAGGAAGTCAGCTCCTAACAGAACGCGCTACGGCTGACAGGAAGGAGTAATCCACATGATCCACCACGTCTGGGGACTGTTCACACATCCCGACCGGGAATGGCAAGAGATCCGTGGCGAAAAAGAGGAAAGCATCGGCCACATGTACCTCACGCACACGCTGATCCTGGCGGCGATCCCGGCGGTTTCGGCTTATATCGGCACGACGCAGATGGGTTGGGTCATTGGTGAAAGAGCCCCCGTCATGCTGACCCATGAAAGTGCGATCTGGATGACGATCATGTCGTACATCGCCATGCTCGCCGGTGTCGCAATCATGGGCGGTTTCATTCACTGGATGGCCCGCACCTACGACGCCACACCCAGCTTGGCGCGCTGTATCGCTTTTGCGACTTACACGGCAACGCCGCTGTTCCTCGGCGGGCTGGCAGCGCTTTATCCACATCTGTGGCTGGGCATGCTGGTGGGCACCGCCGCCATCTGTTACACGGTTTACCTGCTATATGTGGGCGTCCCCACCTTCATGAAGGTCCCCGCCGACGAAGGCTTCATGTTCTCTAGTTCGATTCTGGCGGTGGGTCTGGTGGTGCTTGTCGCAATCATGGCCTTCACCGTAGTGCTGTGGGGCATCGGTGTCGGGCCGGAATATACAAACTGATGCGGCACATCTCTCTATGAGCTGCCGAAGGCTGCGAATTGGCGTGTCATGTAAAACCGTTTCGCAGCCTTCGGCAGCTCCTGCAAGGGTATCTGTTACGCCATTACGACCATTGGGCAGCTTGAGTTTTCGATACTCCGGCCTTATACGGCATACTCGGCGTCTCTGGAGACCGATGAAGCATGCCTGAGCAACTCAACACCCGCGTCGAAACCTGTTACCAACAAGCCGAAGCCTTTTTCAAACGCCCTTTCAAACGCCCGGTTGTCAGCCTCAAGCTGCGCGGCCAGAAAGCCGGTGTCGCGCACCTGCATGAGAACATGCTGCGCTTCAACCCTCAGCTGTACCGGGAAAACAGCGAAGATTTCCTGCGCCAGACCGTCGCTCACGAAGTCGCACACCTGATTGCCCACCAATTGTTCGGCGACCGCATCCAGCCTCATGGCGAGGAGTGGCAGTTAATCATGCGTGGTGTCTACGAGTTGCCGCCCAACCGTTGCCACACCTACGCTATCAAACGCCGCACCGTGACCCGTTACATCTACCGCTGCCCCTGCCCGGAAAGCGACTTCCCGTTTTCGCCACAACGCCACCAGATGGTCCGTAAAGGCCGCCGCTACCTGTGCCGAAGCTGCCGGGAAACACTGGTATTCAGTGGCGAAACACGGTTGGAGTGAGGCATCGCACTCCAACCCGGAACGAACTCCAACGGTAGGAGCGAATTCATTCGCGAAGGCGATCTTCCAGGCGAAGAATATTTGCCGCCGCCCCCATCTCTCGCGAATGAATTCGCTCCTACCGGTATGTCATTTATCCGCCACACTTCCAGCCTGAAACGAACGACAACGGTAGTAGCGAATTCATTCGCGAAGGCGATCTTTCAGGCGACGAACATTTACCGCCTGCCCCATCTCTCGCGAATGAATTCGCTCCTACCGGTATGTCATTTATCCGCCACACTTCCAGCCTGAAACGAACGACAACGGTAGTAGCGAATTCATTCGCGAAAGCGATCTTTCAGGCGAAGAATATTTGCCGCCGCCCCCATCTCTCGCGAATGAATTTCGCGCCTGGCGGGACGTCATTGCACTCATAGAATGGCCCCGGTTTCGCGCATCGCGCCGATCTGCTCTTCGCTATAGCCGAGCTCCGCGAGCACCTGCAGGCCATCTGCGCCCAGCCGTGCGCCGATGTGGCGGGGAGCCGCCAACCCTTCGGAAAACTTCAGCGGGCAGGCGATTTGCGCTTGTAACGTGCCGTCCTCCCTCGGCACCTGAGTCACCACCTGCCGGGCCTGTAACTGTGGATGCTCGACGGCCTGAGACAGACTCAACACCGGCTCGACGCACGCATCAATCTGGGCAAAACACGCCTGCAGGTCCTCAAAGCTGCGTTTTTCAAACTCCATCCGCAATTCATTCTTCAAACTGGCCTGAAGCTCAGGGCGGGCCGACAACCCCTGGCTTGCCAGCTCGGGACGTCCCAACGCGGCACATAACGCCTGCATGAACACAGGCTCAAGGCTGCCCACTGAAAACCAGCGCCCATCGCGACTGCGGTAATAGTCATAGAAGCTGCCGCCATTCAGCATCTGCGCCTCACGATCCGGCTCCACGCCACACGCCAGATAGCCTGCCCCGGCCATGGCATTCAGGCTGAACGCGCAGTCGGTCATGCTCACGTCAACATACTGGCCGCGCCCGGTCTGTTGCCGGGCTACCACTGCGGCCAACAGGCCAATCACCCCATGCAGCGAACCGCCCGCCACATCCGCTGCCTGAAAGCCCAGCGGCAACGGGCCACCTTCTGTGCGCCCGGTGTGGCTGGCAATGCCCGACACTGCCAAGTAGTTGATGTCATGCCCGGCACGCTCCCGATAAGGTCCGGTTTGCCCATAGCCGGTGATCGCAACATAGATCAGCCGAGGATTGAGCGCCTTGAGCACTTCATAGCCAATGCCCAGACGCTCCATGACACCGGGCCGAAACTGCTCCAGCACAATGTCGTACTCCAGCACCAGACGCTTGATCACCTCCACTGCGACTGGCTGCTTGAGGTCCAGCGCAAGGCTGCGCTTATTGCGGTTCAGGTACGCATGGCTGGCTGATGTGCCTTGATCATGGGGCGGTAACTGACGCAACAGGTCCATGCGCCCGGGTGATTCAATGCGCAACACCTCGGCGCCCATGTCCGCCAGCAGCAACGACGCAAACGGGCCTGGCAGCAACGTCGAGAAATCCAGCACTTTAAGAGACGACAACGGGCCTTGCATGGGACCTCCATAACAGCATCGAATCATGCCTTGAGCGTAGCCAAGCAAATCGCAGCCATAAAAAAAGCCCATCCGAAGATGGGCTTTTTTCAGTGACGCGGGCTGTCGTTAAACAGGTTTACGCGTCGGGATCGGGCGGGTCACTGGCTCTTCAGCCAGCTCGGCAACACCCAGATCATCTACTGGAGCGGTGTTGTCAATACCACGACCACCGGAAGCCAGCTCGGTTTGCAGCTTGTCGGTATCCAGCTCGCCAACCCACTTGGCAACTACAACGGTGGCTACGGCGTTACCGACCAGGTTGGTCAGTGCGCGGGCTTCGGACATGAAACGGTCGATACCCAGGATCAGCGCCAGACCGGCAACCGGCAGGTGGCCAACAGCCGACAGGGTTGCAGCCAGTACGATAAAGCCACTACCGGTCACGCCAGCAGCACCTTTGGACGACAGCAGCAGAACCAGCAGCAGCGTGATCTGGTGGGTGATGTCCATGTGGGTGTTGGTCGCCTGAGCGATGAACACGGCCGCCATGGTCAGGTAGATCGAAGTACCGTCCAGGTTGAACGAGTAGCCAGTCGGGATCACCAGACCCACTACCGATTTCTGTGCACCCAGGCGTTCCATCTTGATCAGCATGCGAGGCAGTGCCGATTCCGAAGAGGAAGTACCCAGTACGATCAGCAGCTCTTCACGGATGTAGCGGATCAGTTTCAGAACGCTGAAGCCGTGAGCGCGGCAGATGCCACCCAGCACGATCAGAACGAACGCTACGCAAGTGATGTAGAAGCAGATCATCAACTGACCGAGTTGCACCAGCGAGCTCACACCGTAAGCACCGATGGTGAACGCCATGGCGCCGAAAGCACCGATTGGCGCCAGCTTCATGATCATGTTGATGATGTTGAACATCACGTGGGCGAAGCGATCGATGAAGTCCAGAACCGGCTTGCCGTAAGCGCCCAGGCGGTGCAGCGCGAAGCCGAAGATCACCGAGAACATCAGCACTTGCAGGATGTCGCCGTTAGCGAACGCACCCACGATGGTGTTCGGAATCACGTTGAGGATGAAGCCGACGACGCTCTGATCCTTACTCGCGGTGACATAAGCAGCGATCTTGGAAGCATCCAGCGTGCTTACGTCGATGTTCATGCCGGCACCCGGCTGAACAACGTTGACCACAACCAGACCGATCAGCAGGGCGATAGTCGAGACGATTTCGAAGTACAGCAGCGCGTAGCCGCCAGTCTTGCCTACCGACTTCATGTTCTGCATGCCAGCGATACCGCTAACAACTGTACAGAAGATGATCGGGGCAATGACCATTTTGATCAGTTTGATGAACCCGTCGCCCAGCGGCTTGAGGGCCTTGCCGGTGTCAGGATAGAAGTGGCCGATAAGAATACCGATCACGATGGCTACGATGACCTGGAAGTACAGCGATTTATACAGGGGCTGACGAGTCGTCATGGAAAGATCCTCAAGAGTACCGGCGCCATCAAGTCATGTGATGAACGCGGTACCTAACGAGCTAACCCTCCTGCAACTGGAGGGATTTGTTTTGTCGAGCTGCACGGGCAGACCTCTCACACGTATCGCAAGGCTCATGCCACTTTCGCGAAAAACGCTGAAACGCATGTAAACCGGTGTGTTGGAGTTTAGCTGCGGTTTGCAGAACCGCTCAGAGGTGGCGGATTTCCGCCGATTGACGGAAGAAAATCAGCAGGAGTGGCGGGTATCCGCCGACATCGCCAGCAAATTGCCACCCACTGTTAAAGGCCAATACGCTTATGGCGCGGGCGACCTGTTGGAGCGAGGCTTGCCCGCGAATCAGTCGATGAGGTAGGTCGAGAAGACCGCGTCATCATTCTTCGCGGGCAAGCCTCGCTCCAACAGCGCCACGCGCAGCAGCGGGCCTACCCCGCAAAGAAATGAATTCTGAACGCAGCCCCGCCCAGCGGCGAGTCATCCAGCGTTAGCCGCGCGTTGTAGCTTTCGATGATGTCCTTGACCACCGCCAGGCCAATGCCTTGCCCGGGGTTTTGCCGGTCAAGTCGTTCGCCACGTTGCAGGATGCGTTCGCGCTGACTTTGCGGCACGCCAGGGCCATCGTCTTCGACGCACAATTCATCCCCGGCGCCGGAAGTGCGCAAGCTGACGCGCACCTGTCCCAGGCACAGCCGGTATGCGTTTTCCAACAGGTTGCCGAGCATTTCCAGCAACGCGCCCTCTTCCATTGGCACCACGCATTCGTCCGGCAACTCCAGCGTCACCTTGACCTGCTTGTCGCGATAGACCTTTTCAAGGGTATTGCACAGGCTTTCCACCACAGGCCGGAGCGGCACGTGATGACGCACCAGCCCGCTTTTACGCAGGCTGGCCCGCTGCAGTTGATAGCCGATCTGCTGACTCATGCGCTCGATCTGCGATTGCAGAATGCGCGCCTGTTCCACATCCTCAGGGCGTTTGGCGATGTTTTCACTGACACCCTGCAACACCGCAAGCGGCGTTTTCAGGCTGTGCGCCAGGTCATCAAGGGAATCGCGGTAACGGATACGCTGCTCGCGCTCACTGCTCAACAAGCGGTTCAACGAGCCGGTCAGGCGCAACAGTTCGCTGGGATGATTTTCACTCAGGCTTTCGCGCTGGCCGGATTCCACCTGGTCCAGCTCCTGACTTAAACCCCGCAGGGCACGCAGCCCCCAGGTCAGCCCCAGCCAGAGCAGCGCCAGCAGTACGATCAATGCCGCGCCAAAACCCAGATAAAGCTTCTGCCGCAGCGCGGTGACAGTTTCCTGATAACCGCGCACCGGTTGCAGGGCGACAATACTGAAAGCGGCATTACGGCCGCCCAACAATTTGATTTCCACGTCATAAACGAAGAACTCTTCGCCGTTGGATTCCTTGATGATGCTGAATTCGCTGCCCTTGCCGTCATACCGCGGCTGGTAATCGATGTACTCATCTTCAGTGGCCAGCGAGCGCCAGACCAGCTCCCCCTGACGGTTATAGATGTAACCCAGCAAGCGTGAGCCGGGCAGGTTGAACTGCTCGCCGGGCAACACCGACGGCATCAACAAACGACCATTTTCGACCCGGGCCGCCGAAATCAGCGTGGTCACGTCCGAGGCCAGGCGCTGCTCGATAGAGCCACGCAACGCCAGGCTAAATGCGCCCTGCAAGGCAGGCAGCATCAGCAGCATGAAAATAACCGCCAGGGTCGCCGCGCCGATCAACAGGCGCAGGTGCAGCGAACGAATCATGTACAGCGCTCGTTGAACAAGTAGCCCAGGCCGCGAACGGTTTCGATAGGTTTGAAAGCCACAGTGCCTTCGATCTTGCGCCGCAGACGGCCGACCAGCACCTCGATCACATTCGGATCGCGCTCGTCGTCATCGGGGTAGAGCTGCTCCATCAGACGCTCTTTGGCCACCACCTGCTGATGGTGGCGCATCAAGTATTCGAGAATCCGGTACTCGTAGGCAGTCAGTGCCAACGGTTGCTCATCGAGTGTCGCCTGCTTGCGATTCAGATCAAGCAGCAGCGGCCCGGCCACAATAGTCGAATGGGTAAACCCGCTGGCCCGACGCAGCAATGCATTGAGGCGCGCCTCCAGCTCTTCGAACTGAAACGGCTTGACCACGTAATCATCAGCCCCGGCGGCCAACCCTTCGACCTTGTCCTGCCAATTGCCGCGAGCGGTCAGGATCAGAATCGGAAACGCCTTGCCCAGGATCCGCAACTGACGAATCAGCTCCAGACCGCTCATGCCTGGCAGCCCGAGATCGATCACCGCCAAATCGTGATTGAACTGGCCAACCTGATACAGCGCCTCCTCAGCGTTGGCGACCGCCTCGACAATATGGCCTGCCTCGGTCAATCGGGTTTGCAAGTGATGGCGCAACAACGCCTCATCCTCAACCACCAGCAACTTCATGAAGCTCTCCCGGGTGACATTTCATTAAAATCAAACACAGCCCAACCGACCAACCTGACAAACCGCTATCCCTGTAGGAGTGAACTTGTTCGCGAAGCATCGTTGCTGACACACCGCCTCGCCAACAAGTTGGCTCCTACAGAAAAGCAACGGTCCAACCTGACACACCGCCATCCTTGTAGGAGTGAACTTGTTCGCGAAGCATCATTGCTGCACCGGCTTCCAGCTTTGCGAGCTACCCTCTTCAGCATTCAGCACGGCCACATGAGTCTGGTGCAGATCATAGTGCCCCGACAGCGTTTTCTGCGCGACCGGCACACCGTTGTAAGTCCCGGACAGGCTGTCATACGCTGCCGAATAATATAGCCGGTCGGCGTGAGGCTGATCATCGCCCTGCTGACTCAAGTCCTGGCTCCAGACACTACCGCCGTAAGCCCTGCTGCTCTCGCCAAACCTTTCGACCCGCTCGCCGCTTTTGTTCAGCGGCATTCGGGACGCTTCATTACCGCCGTCTGCCGCCTGCGCCGCAGCGCTGCCGCCAAGAAAAGCCAGAGCCAGGAAAAACTTGTTGAACGTCATCATGGTGTAGTCCTCTCGCGCCAGGCGCTGTTCAGGTACGACACAAGACTAGTCTGCGCGCCCTGAACCGGCCCTGAACACCCGCTGAACCCGCGCTGAACAACTATCTACCGCACCCAATAAAAAAACACCCATCACAATGCGCTAGTCTTCTTCACCATTCCCACCCGCTGTATAGAAGGAGTAGATCATGCGTTTCTGGATTGCACTGCTGATGATGGGCCTGGCCGGCTTGACCCAAGCGGCCATCAAGACCGAACAGGTCAACTATAAAAGTGCCGACGGTACCCCGCTGGTGGGTTATTACGCGTATGACGATGCCATCAAAGGCCAGCGTCCGGGCATCATCGTGGTCCACGAATGGTGGGGCCTGAACGATTACGCCAAACGTCGCGCCCGGGATCTTGCAGCATTGGGCTACAGCGCCATGGCTATCGACATGTATGGCGAAGGCAAGAACACCGAACACCCCAAAGACGCCATGGCCTTCATGCAGGCAGCCCTGAAAGACAGCGACGCCGCCAACAAACGCTTTGATGCAGGGCTGGAGCAACTCAAGAAACAACCCCAGACCGATCCGGAGAAAATCGCCGCCATTGGTTACTGCTTCGGCGGCAAGATCGTTCTCGATGCAGCCCGTCGCGGCGAACCGCTGGCTGGCGTGGTCAGCTTCCACGGCGCACTGGTCACCAACACCCCGGCCCAACCCGGCGTGAAAGTGCCAATGCTGGTCGAGCATGGCGCCAAAGACAGCATGGTCACTCCGGAAAACGTCGCGGCCTTCAAAAATGAAATGGACAAGGCTGGTGCCGACTATAAGTTCGTCAGCCTCGCCGACGCCAAACACGGCTTCACCAACCCCGACGCCGACCGCCTCAGCCACGGCGAACACGGCGGCCCTGATATCGGCTACAACAAAGCGGCCGATGAAAGCTCGTGGAAGGACATGCAGGCCTTCTTGAAGAAAGTGTTTGGCGCTTAAACCGCCCAGGACGCCCCCTCTGTAGGAGCGAGCTTGCTCGCGATAGCTGTATTCCCAGCGCTGGACATGTATCAGATGTACCGGCCTAATCGCGAGCAAGCTCACTCCTACAGGATCTATGTGGGCCGGCCTATAGTGCACGCCTTCAGCGAGTCGCTTCCCAGCACCGCATTCCCCCGGCAAAATGCCGTCCATGACTGAAACCCCGCAACTCCCAGCCTGCTGCCCTGCCCTCCACCACCATTGGCCCTTGCCTCACGCCTTGGCAAATGTGGCGTTGGTCAGCGGTCATTTCGATCCCAAACAGCTCGCGGATGGCGACTTCCAGCGTTGCGTCATCACGCCTCCGGCCAGCATTCAGCGTTCTGTCGCCAAACGGCAAACCGAATTCCTCGCAGGCCGGTTATGCGCCAGGGCAGCGCTGCAGCATCTGGACGGCCGCGACTGGGTGCCAGACATCGGTGAAGACCGCGCGCCGATCTGGCCGACGGATATCTGCGGGTCCATCACCCACAGCACCGGCTGGGCAGCCGCCATCGTCGCCAACAAACAGCATTGGCGCGGCCTGGGGCTGGACACTGAAAACCTGCTGAGCGTAGAACGTGCCACCCGCCTGGCCGGGGAGATTCTTACGCCATGGGAAATGCAGCAAATGGCTGCAGGGCCTGCTGAACAGCTCGCCCTGCACGTCACGCTGACCTTCTCTATAAAGGAGGCGCTGTTCAAAGCGCTTTATCCCATTGTGCAAAAGCGCTTCTATTTCGAAGACGCTCAGTTGCTGCACTGGTCTGCCGACGGTCATGCACGCTTGCGGTTGCTGACTGACCTGTCCAGCGAATGGCACAACGGCAAAGAGCTGGAAGGGCAGTTCAGCGTGCAGGGCGAGCATGTGTTGAGTCTGGTGGCGGTGCCTGCCAATAAAAAACAGGATTTGTAGGAGCTGCCGAAGGCTGCGAAAGAGATTTGTCTGACACACCGCTTTCGCAGCCTTCGGCAGCTCCTACATTGACCAGGCTAATCTGCTCCTGTCGGACAATGCTCACACCGCCCCACCCACTCCACCTGATGACTCAAGCAACAACTGCGCCGCTGTCGACGTGGCGGCTCGCCTACATAGCGGATGGCATTGAACAGCGGGTTGCGTCGCCCATCACTCAGGGTCTTGCTGCGCAGTAACCCATAACCCGCGTCCAGCGAGATGTCAGTCAAAGCGCCCAGTTGCACAAGGCAGCGCTCAAGGTAATCCCCGGCATTGCCCCACAACACAGCTGGCGATACATCGCCCAGCCGACTGAGCGTTTCTATAAAGGGATGCAGATTGTCATCCAGCAATCTGCTGAATTGCGCAGGCTGACGCTCGCCCAAGCCAAGAAACCGCAACCCGACCGGCACACCACGCTCGTCCAGCGCCACAGCAATCTGATCAAGCGGCAATGGCCAATGCCACCCCTTCACCAACCCCGCCACCAGAACCGGAGGGATCAACTGCATGAAGTAATACTTGGACCACTGCGACACCAACACCGGCCGATGACTGGCCAGCAACCCGGCGCCATAGATATTCAGCAACAGCGCATCCAGCGCCTCGGCCTGTAAAAGCTCTGGCAGCGACCGCACCGAGCGCGCATCGTCGTCCGCCAGCAGGCCCTGCCCGAAGCATTCAAGTACACCGCTGAATAATGGGTGGGTCATGGGTTTCCTGAAGATAACGGGGCTCTCATTCTGCACGAACTGCGACTGCGTCCATGACACCACACTCTCCCGCGGCAACCGTTCAACCTGTAGGAGCTGCCGAAGGCTGCGAAACAATGTGTCTGGTGAACCACCTTCGCAGCCTGCGGCAGCACCTACAGGAAGAGCATCTGCATTTGCGCAAAAACATCCGCCAAACCACAAAACCGCACAATTCTAGCGGCCATTGCCCCCAAGCACACCACATGCCAAACCGCCCTTGCCAGGGGCATTTTTTGTGATAGGGTTCGCGCCCGCAAAAATCCACGGAGCCGTGTAAAAAAACCTTAATAAGCCTCACAAGCGCGTCGGTCCAGTAGTTATGCGGCCTACACGGGATACGGAGCTTTCATACATCGATTACACACAGCTTTATCCACAGGTAGTGCGTTGCAATTGGTGTCCAAAACGCTTTATCTTGTAGCCCGGCTTCAACAACAACCCTACATGTAGGGTTTCACGGTAAAAACCCAACACAAGTCGAATAGGGATTTCAAGCATTTTTCTTAGGTCTTGAGGGTGGAACCAACGGCTCAATCAGCAGCCAAAGCAGCGCCCCATACACCTGAGCATGCATACCCCCTTCGACCGCAACGAATCCGAGCATTTGTTGCAATATTTAACAGGCACCATCCAACAGATTCCCCAGGGCAGCGAGCAACGATTCGCTGCCTTTTTGACTTCAAAGCCAGGGACGGTGAAATCCGCCATCCCCATTCCGTTTTGAGGTCGTTACAGCCGACGCTTGTCGACTGAATGCCTACAAACCGGATCGGTGGGTGCTTAATCAGCACCCAAACAAACATAGAGAACGTGGAGACACCCATGCAAACAGACACAACTCGCGAGAACTCGCCGAATCCGGCGCCGCAGACAAGCCAGTCCCAACAGGATCTGTCCGCGACCGCTCCCGGCCAGCTGCGCGTGATCAAGCGTAACGGCACCGTCGTCGCCTACACCGATGACAAAATCACCGTCGCTATCACCAAAGCGTTTCTTGCAGTTGAGGGCGGCACCGCCGCTGCGTCTTCGCGCATCCACGACACCGTGGCCCGTCTGACCGAACAAGTTACCGCGACCTTCAAACGTCGCATGCCTTCGGGCGGCACCATCCACATCGAAGAAATCCAGGACCAGGTTGAATTGGCCCTGATGCGTGCCGGTGAGCAGAAAGTTGCTCGCGACTACGTGATCTACCGTAACGAGCGCTCCAAAGAGCGTGCCGTTCGTGGCACCGACACACCGGTCGACGCCCACCCTTCGATCCGCATCACCCGCGCCGATGGCAGCGTTGCGCCGCTGGACATGGGTCGTCTGAACACCATCGTTACTGAAGCGTGTGAAGGCCTGGCTGAAGTCGACGCCAACCTGATCCAGAACGAAACCCTGAAAAACCTGTACGACGGCGTGGCGATGAAAGACGTCAACACCGCACTGGTGATGACCGCCCGTACCCTGGTTGAGCGTGAGCCGAACTACTCGTTCGTGACCGCCCGCCTGCTGATGGACACCCTGCGCGCTGAAGGCCTGGGCTTCCTGGAAGTGGCCGAAAGCGCCACTCACCACGAAATGGCCGACCTGTACGCCAAGGCGCTGCCTTCGTACATCGCCAAAGGCATTCAGTTCGAATTGCTGAACCCGATCCTGGCCACCTTTGACCTGGAAAAACTGGGCAAGGCGATCAACCACGAGCGCGACCAGCAGTTCACCTACCTAGGCCTGCAAACCCTGTACGACCGTTACTTCATCCACAAGGATGGCGTGCGTTTCGAACTGCCGCAGATCTTCTTCATGCGTGTGGCCATGGGCCTGGCGATCGAAGAGAAAGCCAAAGAAGACCGCGCCATCGAGTTCTACAACCTGTTGTCGTCCTTCGACTACATGGCGTCGACGCCTACCCTGTTCAACGCCGGCACCCTGCGTCCGCAGCTTTCCAGCTGCTACCTGACCACCGTTCCGGATGACCTGTCGGGCATTTACCACGCCATCCACGACAACGCCATGCTGTCCAAATTCGCAGGCGGTCTGGGCAACGACTGGACACCGGTTCGCGCGCTGGGCTCGTACATCAAGGGCACCAACGGCAAATCCCAAGGCGTTGTACCGTTCCTGAAAGTCGTCAACGACACCGCTGTAGCCGTTAACCAGGGTGGCAAGCGCAAAGGCGCTGTGTGTGCTTACCTGGAAACCTGGCACATGGACATCGAAGAGTTCATCGAGCTGCGCAAGAACACCGGTGATGACCGTCGTCGTACCCACGACATGAACACTGCCAACTGGATCCCTGACCTGTTCATGAAGCGTGTCTTCGATGACGGCAAATGGACCCTGTTCTCGCCTTCCGAAGTACCGGACCTGCACGACCTGACCGGTAAAGCCTTCGAAGAGCGTTACGAGTACTACGAAGCCCTGAGCGAATACCCAGGCAAGATCAAGCTGTTCAAGACCATCCAGGCCAAAGATCTGTGGCGCAAGATGCTCTCGATGCTGTTCGAAACCGGCCACCCATGGCTGACCTTCAAAGACCCGTGCAACCTGCGTAGCCCGCAGCAGCACGTGGGCGTGGTTCACAGCTCGAACCTGTGCACCGAGATCACTCTGAACACCAACAAGGACGAGATCGCGGTCTGCAACCTGGGCTCGATCAACCTGCCGAACCACATCGTCAACGGCAAGCTGGACACCGACAAGCTCAAGCGCACCATCGACGTAGCCGTTCGCATGCTCGATAACGTGATCGACATCAACTACTACTCCGTGCCGCAAGCGAAGAACTCCAACTTCCGTCACCGTCCAGTGGGCTTGGGCATCATGGGCTTCCAGGACGCGCTGTATCTGCAGCACATCCCTTACGGTTCCGATGCGGCTGTCGAGTTCGCCGACCGTTCGATGGAAGCTGTCAGCTACTACGCGATCCAGGCGTCTTGCGACCTGGCCGACGAGCGTGGCGCTTACGAGACGTTCCAGGGTTCCCTGTGGTCCAAAGGCGTACTGCCGCTGGATTCGCAACAAATCCTGATCGAACAGCGTGGCCAGAAGTACATCGACGTTGACCTGAACGAAACCCTGGACTGGGCGCCAGTACGTGCCCGTGTACAGAAAGGTATTCGTAACTCCAACATCATGGCCATCGCACCGACCGCGACCATCGCCAACATCACTGGCGTATCGCAGTCGATCGAACCGACTTACCAGAACCTGTACGTGAAATCGAACCTCTCGGGCGAATTCACCGTGATCAACCCGTACCTGGTCCGCGACCTCAAAGCCCGCGACCTGTGGGACTCGGTCATGATCAACGACCTGAAGTACTACGACGGTTCGGTACAACAGATCGAGCGCATCCCGCAGGAACTCAAAGACCTGTACGCCACCGCGTTCGAAGTTGACACCAAGTGGATTGTTGACGCAGCAAGCCGTCGCCAGAAGTGGATCGACCAGGCTCAGTCCCTGAACCTGTACATCGCTGGCGCATCGGGCAAGAAACTGGACGTAACCTACCGCATGGCCTGGTACCGTGGTCTGAAAACCACTTACTACCTCCGTGCCCTGGCTGCGACCAGCACCGAGAAATCCACCGTCAACACCGGCAAGCTCAACGCAGTATCGAGCGGCGGCCACGGCCCGGACGACTCGGCGATCACCGCCCCGCGTCCAACCGAAGCAGCACCAGCCGGCCCGGCACCAGTGCCTAAGGCCTGTGCTATCGACGAGCCGGATTGCGAAGCTTGCCAATAAGCATTGGCAGCAAGGCAGACCTCGCTTCCCTTGTGGGAGCGAGGCTTGCCCGCGATAAGGTCACTCTGCTGTAACTACCGAAATACAAACCGGGAGCCTCAAACCCTCCCGGCTTCCCCCCCTCCAAACCGCCTCCTGCACAGATCGCCCGCGTGACAACGCGTTCCCCTCGCTTAAACTCGATATCGCCCGTCCTCTTCCAACTCGCGAAGACCTACTCAAAACCTATCGCAACAACCCAACCTGACACCGCAGCTCCCTCTAAATCAAGCCCAATCCTGTAGGAGCTCACCGAGGTTACGAGGCCAGCGATAACGGTGTATCAGACAAAACGCTATCGCTGGCCTCGTAACCTCGGTGAGCTCCTGCAGATTCAATGCTCGGCAAACGAAAGCGTTCGCTCCGATACCGTCGTAAAAACGCCCATATCCATTCAAATGAATGGGTTAGAAAATCCGATAGCATGACACTATCCATCCCGTAGCCACCCTCAATTGGGCGTCAATACCACCTGAGGATATCTTCCCGCTACCCGCAACAGATGGCGCATTGATACCAGCGCGCTTCAGCAGTTTGTTCCCCACGAGTTCACCTCATGAAAAACCCGATCTCCCTCGCGTCCCGCATCGGCCTAGGCTTTGCCGCCGTTGTTTCGCTGCTTGTATTGATTACCGCCGTGGGTATCCAGCGGGTTGGGTTCATTGACTCGACCCTGGCAGACGTCAGCGACAATGCCGCCAAAGTGCAACGCTACGCCATCAACTTCCGGGGCAGCGTTCACAACCGCGCGATCGCCATTCGCGATGCCGTGCTGGTCAATAATGATCGTGATCTTGAAACCCACCTCGCTGAAGTCAGCCGCCTGCAAAAAGACTACGTCGACTCGGCCGCCCCGTTGGACCAGTTGTACGCAAGCAACACTGTCAGCCCGCAAGAGCAATCGATGCTGCGCGCCATCAAAGACATCGAACAGCGCACCCTCGCCTCCACCGATAAACTGATCAGCCTGCGGCGCAGCGGCGACATTGCGGGCTCCCAGGCATTACTGCTCAATCAGATATCCGCCGACTACAGCGAGTGGCTCAAGCGCATCAACGCCTTGATCGACTACGAAGAAGCGTCAATTAAATCGCAGCTCAATGAAGTGCAAACCACTGCCAGCCAGTTTCGCGGTTTGATGTTGCTGGCGACCGGCGTGGCCCTGCTGCTGAGCATCTTCCTGTCGGTCCTCATCATCCGCTTCGTCAAATCCACCCTCGGCGCAGAACCCACCGAAGTGGCTCAGGCTATCCAACGTTTGGCAGCGGGCGACCTGCAACAAAGCATCGTCACGCCCTACCCCGACAGCGTGATGGGTGTGCTGAAAACAGCCCTCAGCCGCCTGTCCGACACCATTACCCAAGTGCGCATGGCCGCTCAGGAAGTCAACCAGTCGTCCACGCTGTTGTCCGCCACGTCGATCACCAACAACGACCAGATAAACCTGCAAACCCGTGAAGCAGAACAAGTCGCCACCGCCATCACGCAAATGGCAGCCACCGTCAACGAAGTCACCGGTTATGCGTCTCAAGCCGCTGACGCAACGCGTTTGGCCGATGGCGAAGTGGCCAGCGGTAACCAGTTGGTCGCCGACACCACCCTGGCGATCGAACACCTGGCCACCTCACTGGCGGAAACCACCCTGACCGTGGAGCGGGTATCCAAACAAAGTGAAGAGATTGAGAGCGTGATCGACGTGATCAACTCCATCGCCACCCAAACCAACCTGCTGGCCCTCAACGCAGCCATTGAAGCGGCGCGCGCTGGCGAGCACGGCCGAGGCTTTGCGGTGGTCGCCGATGAAGTGCGCTCGCTGGCCAACCGCACCCAGCGCTCGACCCAAGACATCCGCGACATGATCAGCACCCTGCAAAGCGGCACTGAAACCGCCGCGCAAACCATGCGTGACAACTGCGAGCTGGTCGGCCGCACCGTCGAGCAAACACGCAACGCACAAGGCGCGCTTTCCAAGATCAGTCAGGAAGTGGGCGCCATCAACCGCATGAATGCACAAATCGCCAGCGCATCGGTGCAGCAAAACAGCGTGGCCGAAGAAGTCGCCATCAACATCAACCGCATCCACGGCTCAACTGTGCAGTCCGCAAGCGGATCAAAACAAGTCGCCACCGCAAGCCACGAACTGGCAAAACTGGCAGACCGCCTCACTCAGAAAGTGGCGTTCTTCAAAGTCGGCTAACCCAAGTCCGCCCCGGCACGCCCCCTGTGGGAGCCGGGCTTGCCCGCGATAAACGATAACGCGGTACAACTTCAGACCGCAGCGCTACCATCGCGAGCAAGCTCAGCTCCCACAACTACCTGCCCACCATCAAACCCTGAACAAGACCAAATATTACCCACAAGCCAACCTCCCCTCCGACCAACCGTTGGTCACCTAAAAATCTTCACCGCGAAGCCGCTCCCCGCCACAGCCCCCGCTATCCAAGGCATAGAGAAACATTGACCCCCGTCAAGCCAGAATCCCATACCGCAAATGCGTCGCAACGACACGTTGCCGGACACCCTCATGACCTATATGCTGTGTTTCGAAATATGAAAAACACTACATAAGGGATTTCCGCCGCATTTACGGCCATACCTTCTCCGCTGAGAATGAACCCGCAAATGCAAAAGAAAAAAGCGAAAATCCTTCCTCAAACGCAGTCACGGATGAACAAGTGTCGGGCGAAATCTGTATAATCCCGCGCTCGCTCCAAGGTACTCAAATGACCCTTTGCACACGCAATGCTGTCTTGCCTGAAAGCCACCTTGAGTCCCCGTTTTGCTCGCCTGTAAGGCCCACAGCCGCGGCAGCAAATCCATTGATCGACCCGCTGCACCACCATCAGGTCGATCCTGAGTAATACCCGAAAATTCCGTTGCCAGCGTCATCCACTCGACGCAGGCACTACATCCTTTGAAATTCAGGAGCTTCCACCATGCTGAGCTGGGACGAATTCGATAAAGAAGACGGCGAAGTAGCCACCAAAGCAACCAACGCCGGTCACGCTAACGAAGCCAACATGGACCGCCTCGACAGCGCCGGTGGCGCCGCAGCCACCGAAGCTCGCGCCGTTACCGAAAAAGACTCCCCTGCCCTGATCCGTGCCAAAAAAGCACTGGACGCACTGGACGTCGCCGAAGGCCTGGCTGAACTCGAAGGCGCCAGCGCCCGCGTTGCCGTTGACGAAAAAATGATGATCAACTGCCGCGCCGACCTTAACCAGCTCGTGCCATTCAAGTACGACTGGGCGTGGCAGAAGTACCTGGACGGTTGCGCAAACCACTGGATGCCGCAAGAAGTCAACATGACCGCCGACATCGCCCTGTGGAAAGACCCACAAGGCCTGACCGACGACGAGCGCCGCATCGTCATGCGCAACCTGGGCTTCTTCTCCACCGCCGACTCCCTGGTTGCCAACAACCTCGTACTGGCCGTGTACCGCCTGATCACCAACCCGGAGTGCCGCCAGTACATCCTGCGCCAGGCCTTCGAAGAAGCGATCCACACCCACGCTTACCAGTACTGCATCGAATCGCTGGCCATGGATGAAGGCGAGATCTTCAACATGTACCACGAGATTCCATCGGTCGCGAAAAAAGCCGCCTGGGGCCTGAAATACACCCGTTCGATCTCCGATCCGAAGTTCGAAACCGGCACCGTCGAAACCGACAAAGAGCTGCTGCGCAACCTGATCGCCTACTACTGCGTACTGGAAGGCATCTTCTTCTACTGCGGCTTCACCCAGATCCTGTCCATGGGCCGTCGCAACAAAATGACCGGCGTCGCCGAGCAGTTCCAATACATCCTGCGCGACGAATCCATGCACCTGAACTTCGGCATCGACGTGATCAACCAGATCAAAATCGAAAACCCACACCTGTGGGACGCCGAAATGAAGGAAGAAGCCAGCCAGATGATCCTGCAAGGCACCCAGCTCGAAATCGAATACGCACGCGACACCATGCCGCGCGGCGTACTGGGCATGAACGCCGCGATGATGGAGGACTACCTCAAGTTCATCGCTAACCGTCGCCTGAGCCAGATTGGTTTGAAAGAAGAGTACCCAGGCACCACTAACCCATTCCCATGGATGAGCGAGATCATGGACTTGAAGAAAGAGAAGAACTTCTTCGAGACTCGGGTTATTGAGTATCAGACTGGTGGGGCGTTGAGCTGGGATTGATTTGATCCCGAACTGACAAGCTTCAAATGAAAGGGCTGCCTGAGAAGGTGGCCCTTTTTTATTGCAGGCGGGGCAGTGCTGCTCTGGGTTAACGTCTAGATATCTGAGGACAAACAGGGACTATTTAACTTTTGGTCTATGCTTCCATATATTAAAAACGCTTTACTTATGAACCTCGGCAAATTACTAGCCCAAAGCGCAGAGCACTCACTGAATCACAAAGTGAAGTTACAACTATAAATGCATATCTGCATTATCCTCTGCGGCGTTTTCAGCCCAAACATTCTGCTCTAATTGCGCCCTAAGCAACACCCCAATCGCCTCTGAAAGAAGAGGCGGAACAGCATTACCAATCTGCGTATAACGAGGACAATCTAACTTCCTTGCTTGCCCTCCAGTCGTATACTTTCCAGTAAACTCATACCAATCAGGAAATGACTGCAAACGAGCATTTTCACGAGCAGTTAGTATTCTACATTCACTATAGTGAATAACGTCATCAGGAAGAGTGGTAATTGTTGGCGCCGGAGAGTTCCTGTCCAAAACTGTTATGGCATGCTTTTTCATGCCCAATTCATCACGCAGAGCTTTAGACAATGATTTCCCAGGTGTAGATACAGACATAACCTTCCGAAACTGATCAATAGTTTTTGGCTTATGATTTGGAAGCCGCATACTATTAGGGGAGGCATCGTACCCGTCACGCATCAACCTCAAATATGGAGACAGAATATCAGGCTGAATATAAGCCAACTCCTTAAACCCAGGACGACCAGAATCAGTATTAGAAACTAGCTCTTTAGATTCAATCTCCAAATCCGCCAATGCTTCGTGCGAGGTTGAGTCTCGTAACAAACTCAGCCCTTTCGAAAGCTTAAACTCCAACTTACTTATACTTAGCTTCTCAAAGAGCGCATCATCAAGTAGAGACGCCATTATCAAATATCTGTGTCTATTTTGAGGAACACCAAAATCTGAGCAATTAACTTTTCCTCTAGACACTTTGTATCCAATTGCAGAAAGACGATTTGAAATAAAATCAGCATATGTTTGAGATTGAGAAGTTTTTTCAGGGTTTTCTGAACCTAAAGCTTTAGTGAAGGGACTATTAAATCCACTTACATTTTCGATCACTATGTAACTGGGCCTGATCAGCTTCACAAGGCCTAGATAATGCTCAGCCATTTTGTTACGAGGATCATTGGGGTCTCGTCGTCCAGCATTGGAGAAACCCTGACAAGGAGGCCCCCCGACCATCAAATCGATAGTACCCCTCATCTCGGAAATACGTGCTTTGTAATTACCTAGAAAATTCTCACAGCTCATCGCCTGTGTAGGTAACCAATCGGGCCATTCAAACTGATAGCGTGCGCCGTCGATCAGGTTATGTCGTAACGTTTCAAAGGCCATGGGGTTCTTCTCGATTGCAACCACGCCCGTACACCCCGCTTTGAGCAATCCGAGCGACAGTCCGCCACAGCCTGCAAAGACATCTATAAAGCGCATGGGCAAGCAACCTCAAAACAAAAAACTTGACAAAAAAACAAAAGCCAAGACGCATGACTTATTAATAATTTAAGTGAATATCTTAACGCAAGCAGCCTTGCTAGCAAAGGGATCAGTGGAAAAGATAGGCAGCTCCTGCACTATCGAGGTAGGAGATATCTCAACTTTCATTCATTTTAGAGCACAATATTAATACGCTGCCTAACCACTATGCGACATCCTCTATCTAACCGCAAATTCACATGGAACACCGTCCTTCAAAAACTTAGCCGCCTATAGAGAAAAAGGCGAATGCATGTCGCATTCGCCTTATACAAAAACCACTAACTAGCTGCAATCATAGCTTTAAGATCGTCAGCACCCACCCCCAAAGCAGCAATATCCTTTAAACACATTTTATCGAAGTAGTCTTCGACACCTCTGCCTGCCTGGCTCAAGAGACTCATTTTTTGACGAACACATGAAACGTAGCAAGCAATATCTTCTGTTATTATCTCATCAACGCTTCGCATGTTCCTTAGCTTATTCAAGCCTCGAACAGCCAATATCGGCTCACTCAAATCCGGTTCGGCAGTGCGCCCGTCCGGCAGGAACAAAATCCTAGTGAACACGAGAGAGATAGACACCATGTCGCTATCCGCATCCTCACCGTCAATATGATATTTAACACAGCTATCCAGTTTTATCTTAAAACTTTGCGAAAAGGAACAAGCAACAATAAACTTGAACACACTCAGGATATATATATCTATAAAATCCTGATCTGCCTTCTCACTCTTTTCATCAGTGCGCGCACTATCCGTAGTCAGATCACCATAAAGACTCTTAAAAGCATCCGAAAATTCATTCACTGTTAAGTTTGACTCCAAAGAGCAAACTAATTTCTCAAAGGTTTCTAAGCACGAACTAGATTTTGAGGTTCTAGTCGTGAGAAACAGAAGCCATTTATTTGGTACCACCTGAAACTGATATTGCAATAAATTTTGAATAGCATCCAAACGTCTAGATCTTAAAGATGGTGCAATTATATTCCCGCAAAAATCAAGGTTAACCACATCAAAATTGCCAAATTTTAACATTTTTTGATATGCTAAGGATGCAGAGTTTTCAAGATGATCAAAATCAAGCTTTTCGACTCTTGAATCTTTATGTAGCCCTGTAGAATCCAGTGCTTTACTAAGCTGCTTCTGAGCACTCTCCCAGTCATTATCGCCATTGATCAACCCCATGACAAAAACGTTTTTCTCAAATACTGAAAGCTTTTGCTGGAGAAACATAACATCTAAAAGATCAGCTCCAGGCAAACCAAAATAACGTACATTATTTGTACCAGGCATACTAGGTAATATGTGCCTTTCGATCTGCCCCCACCATTGCCGATCACGTATCCATTGCTTCCTAGGCTTGTGCCATGGCAAAAAATCGCCTACGCGCTCTCCGACTACACTATCCGGATGAGCATCAGCGGCATGTTCGGTTTCGCTTTGATCTAGGCCAAAATCTTCAAAATCAGGAACAAACTCTTCAGTTGAAATGGTCATTATGCTCATCCTAAGCGCTCACGATTTTGGAAATTGCCTCAAACAACGCATCACGCTCTTCATCAAGCAGTGATTCAAGCAAATCAAATGCATCCAAAGTTTGAATAATGGCTTTAACCTTCTCCTGAAGCCCTGACTCTTGCTCAGTACTGGTCTTCGTCACTCCGGCCCAATTTTGAAATCGAGTAGAGTTAATATAATAACTATCAATCGCTTTTTCAGGCTTAACGGTAATTGAAACAGATCTGATATCGTCACGTTCCTTACCACGAAATATCGCAACATCAGAAACAACTTTCTCTACTACCTTTCCAAACGCGATACCTTTATGAATTCTAGATACTGCCGCCTTCTCCCTCTTAACCTCTTTATACTTAGCTACCACCTTGCGCATCGCATCATGAAGCCATCGCATTATTATCTGGTAATGAGGGTGCGCAATATTGAAAGACTCCCTATCGATATTCAATGCTGAATCCAATCCCTCGCGAACAAAAACTTCGATAGTTAACTGCCCCTTGATAACATGCTCAGCAACTTGATACTTCATAAAGGTAGAATCAAACAACACCCCAGTAGCGTTATTTATTCTTAGCAATACACCGTTATGCTCTTTAGGAATTACTTTCGGACACCAAAGAATATAGGCCTCAAAAGCTAAGTTTCCGCCACTGATAGTCTCGCCAAATTTCGCCATATCTGGATTAGCCCCACCTAAGAAAAGGATTGGGTCTTTCACTACAGCTCCAGTTGCAGGAAGATCGGTAAACTTCACAGGGCGAAACAGCTGAACGCCATCAATAAAAACATTAAACCCTATCGGCAATGTATTTGTTGAAAATGAAAATTTATCCTTTATAGTTTCGTTGACATTCAACTCGACTTTTTCAGCTTTACTTTTTGGCGAGTTATTTAGATGGTATACGACTGGAAACTGCTCGCCCGTCAATAGAAATGGATGCTTATCAATGTAATCCACTGGAACTGACAGACCGAGACTCCAGAGCATACTCAAATAGCTATCTAAATCATCTTCCAACTTCGGGGAGACTGTTTTAGCTGAGCGACTGATCATTGCATTGTAAAGTTTCATAAACTTAACATCTGCCAAATCACCATCAAGCCATGGCAGACTTGGCTTAACCTCAATTAGATCTTTATCATCTTGATTTGTGCAACCTATATGAAACTGCTTCTTGACCTTGAGTTCCTTTTTCTCCTCAAGCTCCGCACTTTCTTGCAGCCAAATATCGACACTCTTTAATTGATCCCTGGCACTTTTCTTTATGTTCTTTAATATAATATCAGTTCCGTGAGCGCTAATATTATCAGTTATTTCCGTCCTAATCCTAACAAGTCCAGTATCGAATCCTTTGCCACGCTCCTCTTGCTTCGCAACAACCTGCTCAGAATAGTTATTAAGAACTATATCAGCAATCAAATAATAGTTTGTACCTACTTGCTTGGTAACAATGGAAAAATGCCTAGTAAGCTGTGCAACACTAAAAAGACCTATACCAATCTTCCCTATCACTTTTCTTTTTTTGTTCGGACTGAGAGTAGAATCTTCGACGGAAGTAACACCTAATGCAGCTTTTTTTTCCTCGCCACTTCGTTTAGCGCTCCCACCAATATGATGAATAAGGTTTGTCAAAATCTCTACAGACATTCCATTACCATCGTCTCGAATGGTCATATTTTCAAACTTAGGAACATCAGTATCGATCCAGACATTGGTAGCGTCTGCGTCATATGCGTTTGATATTAGTTCTCGGATAGCCGAAGAAGGTTGCCTGTATATACCATCGGTAACTCGAGCTAAAACTTTTTCATCCGTAGAAAGTGTTGCCTCGGACACTTCCCCCATCCCAAGCTTATTTATAATATCATCAATTAACTTCTGACTCTCACCATCTTGAATTCTCTGCTTAGCCTGCTGTAACTCTGCACTCATCGCTCGATCCCTCAGCAATCATATTAATTTTAATCTCTAAAGCCTTATACGACGTACTGCACAAGCTACTAGGAAACATATAATCGCGACACTATATACAATCGTACAAAGAGTTCTCCACACTGATTCCTAAATTATCCACCGAAGTTAATCGCTGTGCATTCAAATCAAAAGTCATCACCCATAACCTCAACCCCTCAGAAAACTCAAAAAATGGTAATGCCTCATGTAACGCTGCCTGACTAGGGTAGATCAGCACCAGATCTCCTTGCCCTCCAAGGTATTTATGGCCATAGGCAAAAAGCTGATAGAAATCAGATTGGCTCAGACCATAGTTTTTGCTACCTGCCCCGGCATCTAAGCGTTTCCATTTCGTATCCAATACCCAGCTTTTATCCCCCTGCGTGATCATCATGTCAGGCCGTAGCTGGAACACTTTCTTGTCCTTGTGCTCGCAGAGGTATTCGGTTTTACGCTCAACGTGCAGGGTTGCATCTTTGGGTAGGGAATCCTTCAGGCAAGCGGCGACATAACACTCGAAGAGCTTCTCCATTGGGAACAGCAAACTCATACCCTGCCATTCACCCGCAATCGCTAGCGGTGTTTGTTGCTGAATAATCAGCTCGCACCAGGTTTTGACTGGTTGGTAGTGAGCCATCAGCCGATCGTTACGCCACTGCTTGAAGTCTTGGGTCGTATCACAGCTGATGGGGATTTCTAGCAGTATTGACCGCAATTCGTGAGACAAGCGCCAATTGCTCGGGTCTTGGGTTGTTTGGCAAACGATATCCAACGCCGTTTTGAGTAGGCGATTCTCGGAGCGGTCGGGAAGGAATATGTCGTGGCGAATCTGGAAGTGGTGTTGTCGCCCAGGTGGCTGACGCATTTGTCGGGCAGTGTTGAGTTGCCCACGTAGGTAGCGCTGCTCTTCCTCAACTCGTTGGTAGTCGAAACGCAGGCCACGCTTGATCAGGTGATCAAGCGCTCCGAGAAAGCTGCTTATGACCCATTCGGTCAGTGGCGCATCGAAGCGTTGCAGTGCGGTGGCGCCGACCTCGCGAGTGGGAAGATTTAGAGATTTTTGAATCATACGCCTGAGCAATGCTCGGCTCTGCTGGATGCAGTCGCCTTCCTCAAAATGCTTAGGCAGGATTTCGATGCGCGTGCCACAGGGTGTTTCCAACGCGCCCACATAGTTGTCGAGCTTGAGTAGCTGGCGGCCTTCGATCTGAACCAGCGCTGCACCGGCTTTGCTAAACGTCGAGCTTTGCTCGCACAGCCAATCGAAGGCCGAAGTTGAGACTTGGGCCACATCAAGGGTTGGGTTGGGAACATGACTGGTTGTTAGCCGGGCATATTCTCGAACCGTCAGGTTGGTTTTCACCCTTTGTGACCAGTCAAGGCTTTGATAACTCTTGCACCTAAGTGCCGGGTATTGAGCTTTGAGCCCGAACCGAACTCAATAGGTATCTCGTACTTCGTTGCCAACTCTCGCAGTACCGGCATTGCCGTAACACGTCGCCCGTCTCGAAAAACCTCAACAGTACCTGATGCGAGAAGCCGTACCGTCACACCGTCCTCGCTCGCTTCCTTCACAACAGGCGACTGAGCCAGTTGTTTTGTATGGTCGATAACTCCTAGGTAAGCCTCAACGCGCTCAAAGGCAGCAAGGTTAAGTTCCCACCGCTCATTGTTAGAGCTGACCGTGGCCGACTCACCAAATAGGGCGCTGATGTCTTGGTTTGGCTGGATCAGGAAGCGATTTTCAACGGCTTTGCGCTGATCATTGAGTACCCACTGGATACGCTGCCAATCTTCGAAGAAATACTCCTGCAACAACGGCAATATTTGCTTGCTGAAAATATCCTCTAAATCCTCCAGGGAGGACTTAGACGTAAGCTCCATAAAGTATGCGTGCCCCAGGCAGTGTTCCCGATCAAGCAGCACCGCAATACGCTGATTCATCACCTTGAGCAGTTCATCGATAGCAACGCCTTCTACCTCCACCCCTGCTAATAACTCCGGACGAGGCGGCACTTCGATAAACGTGAAGCGTCGGCGAAGAGCGATGTCCAGTGCAGCCAACGAACGGTCGGCTGTGTTCATCGTGCCGATCAAGTGAACATTACTAGGAACGCTGAATCGCTCCTTCGAATAGGGCAACGTGACTTCTAACGCTTCAGCCGCACCCGCACGCTTGGACGGTTCGATAAGGGTAATAAGTTCGCCGAAGATACGGGAAATATTGCCGCGATTGATTTCGTCGATGATAAGGACTTTGGCGCTAGCCTCTTCAGTCGCATTCGGCTCAACTACATCAGAGACTTTACCTATATGAGCAGCTAACTGAGAAACCAAGGCGGGGATCAAATTTTTGTAGCCATTAACCAGATACGGCTCAAGCGTAGAACCAGAAATTTTCTTGTCCCACTGACCGTTGCGCAGATCATCGATAGTTATATCGCCCGCCTTCACGTAATCAGATAAGCCATTTAGAAGGCTCATCCCAATTTCGAATTTCTTCCCCTGAGGCTTTTGTATCTCAACGACATCAGCAGTAGCTCGAGTAACTTTGTAGCCAGTACCGTATGTATCACCGGGTTTAAAAGCTAGCACTTTTCTCTTTACTGATCTCGTAGACTTCTTTTTCACTGGTTCACAAAGCGCTCTGAAAACGCCCGGAACCACCTCATAACTAATCTGGCCCTTAGGTCCCGTGACAGCCCGCAACCCTTCAACAAAATCCTCATAACTGAAGCTCTGATGAAACGTTACAAATCGCACGTCACCAGCGGCGAGAAGTTCTCTAAAGCGCTTACTTAGCACTTTGCGGCTATCTCTGTGCTTGTCGAGATAGGGTCGATCAAGAATTTCCAGCGTCGCCTCAATGGTTGCGTAGGTTTTCCCCGTGCCAGGTGGGCCAAAGAAAATTTGATTGAGCGACGACATCTGGGAACATCCTTGTAGGAAGATTCCGACACCATAGCCAGATGGCCAGTATGGGTAAAGCGCTACCGCGATCAGCGCTGAAAATTTTCAGAAATGCCCTACAGCTTTGCTCCTTGTCCACCCCGCTACCACCCCCTACCCTTGCACCGCGCCTAAGAAACGCACAAAGAGACTCACAGCAGCGGCCTGACCGCTCCCGATAAAATGCGGACTATTTGTACCTGCGGCTCACGGCTGCACGTCCTAAAATCTCTGTCATGTCGGGAGTGGACCAATACAAGACCCGCAAGGGGAATAAGTCCGGCCTTTTCTGCTGTGAGGTTTCTTAACTCCCGACACCTTTCTTACAAAAAGTGCACAGCAGAGATCACCAGATGCCAAACCTCGACTCCACCCAACCTCCCAGGCAACCCACCCCCGAAGCCCTAATCCCCACCACCTTCCACCGCCATCACCGCCCACTGCGCACGGTCCTGCTTGAATCCCAGGTCTGGTTCTGTGCCCGAGACTTCGGTCGGTTGATGAGCTGGCCATTGAATGAGCGCACAACACGCAAGCTGGATGAGGATCAGCGTCGTATGGTGTTGCTCGGTGCTCATTACGGGGCTGAGGAGGAGTTGATGGTGAGTGAGTCGGGTATCTACGAGATGCTGGTGTATCACTGTCATGCGGAGAAGCGCGCGTTGCGGCGCTGGATTACTAATGAGGTGGTGCCTTGCGTGCGTGATGGTGTGCCGCGCAATGACAACGCGCCGAGTTTGAGTCTGCTGCAATGGCCGGAGTTGTCGGTGTGTCTGTTGAACTGGCGCAGTGAGCCGTGGATCAGGTTGCGGGATATGCCGAGGCTGTTGCCGCATGGGCAGTTGCCGGAGGATTCGGTGCGGGGTAAGGGGCTGTTGTCGTGGTGGCGGGCGGTTTGGCGGGGCTGAGGTTGTTGCGAGGAAGGTAGATTGCCGTGACCGTGGTTATTACAGGGGGTGTTTGTCTGTGATGGAATTCGGCGGCTGGGCTGGCGCCATCGCGAGCAAGCTCACTCCTACAGGGCGCTATCCGTGATCAGAAACCGCTGGTTTATTTATCAGCATCGTTCGGAGGCGTCGTAGGGTGTTTCATGGGTGGGTGTAGGCCACCGTGGGTTACTTGGCTACAAGCCTTGATCCACGGACGTTTTTGAAAACTCTGCCACCTTCGCGATGTGACCAGACAGCCGCTTGCCAGCGGTTTTGGCTGTTCGACAGCCTGCGATTCGCCCCCTATCTTGCGCGTCCTTTTCGCCCGCAGGACTTCTGAAATGAGCAAGCAAATCGCGTCTGTTGATGGCTCTCTTGAAAGCGGTTTCGCTGAGATCGCGCAACTGATCAACTCGGCCAAGCAAACCACGCTGCAGACCGTTAATACGCAGTTGATCCAGCTGTATTGGCAAGTAGGGGCTTACATCAGTGACAAGATTGATAACGCGCAATGGGGTGAAGGCGTCGTTGCTCAACTGGCGATTTATCTGGCGAAAAGTCAGCCTGGGCTGCGGGGTTTTACCCGGCCTAACCTGTTCCGAATGCGCCAGTTTTACGAGGCCTATCGGGATGACGAAAAAGTCTCACCACTGGTGAGACAAATACCCTGGACCCATAACCTGATCATCCTCAGCCAGAGCAAACGGGCCGAAGAACGTGAGTTTTATTTGCGGCTGGCTATTCAGGAGAAGTGGTCTAAACGGGAGTTGGAAAGGCATCTGAAAACAGCCTTGTTTGAGCGCAGCATTCTAAGCCCGGCAAAAGTGACACCAGCGGTGTCACACATTCATCCCGGCGTCCTCAGCGTCTTCAAAGATGCTTATATGCTCGAGTTTCTGGGCTTGCCAAGCGGGCACGGAGAAGCAGATTTGCATCGAGGATTAGTGCAGCGCCTCAAGGACTTTCTCGGTGAGCTGGGGCGAGACTTTTGCTTTGTTGGCTCGCAGTATCCGGTACAGGTAGGCAGCCGCGATTTCGCGCTGGATTTGCTGTTTTTCCATCGGGGTCTGAACTGCCTTGTGGCCTTTGAGTTGAAGGTGGGACGTTTCGAACCGGAGTACCTGGGCAAGCTTGGCTTTTACCTTGAGGCACTGGATCGTGACGTGCGCAAACCCCACGAAAACCCGGCAATTGGCGTACTGCTGTGCGCCAGCAAGGAAGATGAAGTGGTGGAGTACGCGTTGAATCGCTCGCTGTCCCCGGCGATGGTGGCTGAGTATCAAACGCAATTGCCGGACAAACAGCTGCTGCAGGCAAAGCTGCATGAGTTTTATGCGTTGAATACTCAGGCTTGCGATGGCCCTTGAGGTCGAGCGGGGTGTCGAGGTTCAAGCGAGTAGTCATTCCTGGGCCTCGGTAATCTGGCTGATCGCTCCCCCTGCCAGGCCGACAGCTTTTGTTATGGCTCTGGGGTTGATGCTGGATGGGCGGCCGTCATCGCGAGCAAGCTCGGCTCCTACATGACTGCGCAATCTTCGTTCTCGTGATCAGCCGCTCCATGAGCAGCAGAGGCCAAGCGTTGCAAGTATCAGCGCCCCGCCGCTGGGCCTCGCCAGCCTGAGCCCTTGTGTCTCTACCGACGTTTACGTCATTTGCCTGGCAGGGTGCTGAGCCGCTTCATCGACCATCGAATCACGCTCTCAGAAAAAGCAGGCCGAGAAGGCCAGACAGTTGTTCTCTGGAAATCCATTTCCAGCGTGTCGCCGATAAAGCGTCCATTGAAGGTGTGCACGGTCGTGTAGACGAGTTCACCATTCTGTTTTTTGAGCGGAGTGCGCGACTCGGCGGTTATACGGTCTCCGGTGCGTGTAAACACGGTGGGCACATCAACTTCAGGCCCGTTGTTTTTGGTGTGGTAGTCAAAGTTCTTGAGAACTTGATCCGGGTCGACAACGGTACGCCAGTAGATGAAGTGGGTGTCGTCGATGAACATCAAATAGGCATGCCAAGGTGTCCTTCGCGGCTGCTCGGCTTCGGCGTACCAGATTTTTTCCCGAACGCCTGAGCCAGGCCCGGTGGCGCATCCGGAAAGCGCGAGTAGAAGAAGCGCGGCGAGCAATATCTGTTTCATGCGTCCATCCTGGATGATTCGTTGTCTGGCGTTATTGCGCTCGACAGCACCAAGCCGCTGTTTTGAGCGCGGCCACTTTATCACGCGGTCAGGTGCTGGCTGGTGGGAGGTGGCCGCCTCGCGGGCAAGCGCGCTCCTACAGGGGCGGCGGGTGTTTTTCAGGCGCCAGGCTTGCGGGCCCATGCGCCGAACATGACGTCGCCGATGTAGATGCTTTCGGACTGGGTGCGTTCTTCGTCCAGGCGGTGTTGCAGGGTTTCGATGTCGACTTCGTCTACTGTCGCCACGCCCAGCGCGATGATGCGTGGCAGGCAGGCGCGCACGATGTAGCCCAGGGCGTAGGGGCTGTCAGGCGTTTGAAGGATGCATTCGGCGCGCACATTTTCAACAGCCAGCCCGGCCTTGGTGAAGATGGCGTGCAGGTTGAAGCCGATGTGCAGGTCGGCGCCTTCGCGCGCGATCATTTGCTGTATCCAGCCTTGCGCTTGCCTGTGTAGGTTAAACGCGTCGACGCTGGCCGGGGCCAGGGTGGTGTCGTGTTCCTGGAAGACCATGACGCCGCCTGGACGAAGTTGCTTTGCCAACGCCGTGACGGCCGCAACGGTGTCTGCTTGATACATGAGCACTCGCCGACCGACGATGGCGTCGAACGTGCCGACCGATGCAGGGAGGTCAAGCAGTCCGCTCTGAATGAAAGTGGGCGAAGGTTGTTGATTCGCACCCGCACGGCTGCGGGCCGTCGCGAGCGCATTGTCATCGTGATCAATGCCCACGACTTCTCCGGTCTCCCCGACGAGGCTGCTGAGCAGAAAGGCCACGTCGCCCATTCCGCAGCCAGCGTCCAGCACGCGCATCCCACTGTTAATACCTGCGTCCATGAGAAGTTGAGTGGTGAAGTCGTGTCTGGCAGTCGTCATGCGGCTAGCTCCTGAAATTGTGCGCGGAGTCTGAGGCACGTTTCCTGTTTGGCGCAATGAGCGCCCCGCCCGGCTGCCAGCCCGGACTAGTAATCCAGCCGCCCGAACAATTCCCCGAATGGAAGCATCACGTGCTCTTTAAACGCTGCACGGGTTTGCAGCCGTTGATACCACGCCTCGACGTGGGGAATATGAGGGCGCGGAATATCCAGATTGAAATAGCGGTAGAGGTTCGTGCCGACGGGTATGTCTGCCAACGTGAGGTGCGTACCGGCGAGGAAGTCCTGCGTGCTCAGGACGTGGTCAAGCAGTTGGAAATATTGCGCACAGAGGGCCACGTTTTTATCGACAGCGTTCATGTCGCGCCGGGCTTCGGGCGTTCTGTAAAAGCCCCAGAACACGCCCGTGAGAAACGCCGGTTGCAGCGTGCTCTGGGACCAGTCCATCCAGCGGTCTATCTGCGAGCGACATGCAGGGTCATCGCTCCAGAATGCTGCCCCGCCATAACGTGCCGCCAGATACCTGAGGATGCTGTGTGACTCCCAGACGACCGTCCCGTCGCTGTCCCTGATGACGGGCACTCGACCGTGCGGGTTCATCGCCAGGAATTCGGGGGTGTCTTTGAGACCGAACTCGCCTCCCGCCGGAATGTGCTCATGGGGCAAGCCCAGCTCGCCGATGAGCCACATGACCTTCTGAACATTGAATGATGAACGCCTTCCCCACACTTCAAGCATGCAGCCTCCTGGTCTTGGTTGGATGATGGCTAGCTTACCTTGATCGAAGTCGTCCCGGTGTCCATGTCACCGCGCTGTCTTGCGGTCAACAGCGGAGACGTGGGACGGCTGGGGTAGCGCTCCACCGAGCATCGCGAGGCCGCAATGGCGGCGTATCTGATACACCGCTATCGCGGCCTCGCGATGCTCGTGCGCTCCTACAAGTCTGAGCTTGCTTCGCGACAGCGTGGTGCCAAGAACACTGCGGCAGCTTCTACCTGTCATCTCAGCTTCAGCATGAGGTAAGAGACTAAGGCCCAGATGATTCCAATCAGGCTCGACCAAGCGGAAATATGAAGCAGTAGCCTGAGATACGCAGGGAAATTTTCAATGTCATCCGCGTCGAGTCGACCCGCCCGAATTGCAGCTGCGGGCCACAGTATTTCGAAGGAGATTCTGGCAGCCTCCCAGCGCCGTCCCCTCCAACCCATAGAGTCAGTAGAACCACGACTCCAGCGATACTTGTCACTGTTTTTCAATGCATCCAACATCGCGTCCATATAGCGGTGTCCTAGGTATAGGTTGAAAGCGAGGCCAATAATAATCATTGGAAAAGGCCCGGCCACAAACACAAAGGCGAACCATGACTTCCAGAAGTTTTCGATAACAGGTTCCATCAGGTCACCTCAACTTCGCGAACACGTAAACGATTACGAACCCAGCGCATGCGCATGAGAGAAGCCACAAGTAAATCTTCAATAGAAACCTGAGATCGGCAGGAGAATTTCTGATGTCCTCGCCGTCCACATCACCCTTTCGGACTAAAAGGCCGGGCCAAATCACAACGCCGCTGATTTTGGTGACCAGAAGGCCGCGTCCAAACCAACCCTGATGACGTAGCACCGCACTGTGGATCAGGATATGCCGACTGTTTTTCAACGCATCCAACATCGTGTCCAAATATCGGTTACCGATGTATGTATTGAAGATGAACGTCACTACGGTAAGCAGAAACGGAGCGCTAATGAGTACAAGCTTTAACCAGATCATTGATGAGTCTCGTCGCTCATTGAGTCACCTCAGTTTTAGCGCTACGCAAGCTATCGCCCCCCAAACAACGGCTACCAGTAGAAGAATTAAATGAGCCTTAATTAGCCGTGCGAGCGGCCTCGGGAAGTTTCTTATGTCATCGGAATCTATTTCTCCAGCCCGAATCAGCGGCCCAGGAAACAGGACCACTCCGCCAATTTTTGTGGCAAGCATTGCGCGCCCAAACCACCCCTGATGCCGTAAACCTGCGCCATGAATTACGATGTGTCGGCTGCTTTTCAAGGCGTCCAGCATGGCGTCCAAATGGCGATTGCTTATGTAAATACAGACGATAAAGGTGAATATGGAGAGTACGAAAGGCCCCATCACGAATCCAAAAGCCCACCACGACTGCCAAAATCCTTCCCAAGTCATGGCTGAGTTTTCTCATAGATATACCCACCAAACCATTCCCCACCGTCTCCCCCATAGTTAGTACCAGCCCAGGCCCCACCTGCGATCAGAACCGCTGCGCATGCGACGCCGACGACACCAGTTGAAACACCGAGCGCAACACAGACTGCGGGGGCAAGCGCGTATCCCGCCTGGCCGCCCGCAATGCCACCCACCGTCGAAACAGCAAACTTCCCCCCTTCCGTAAACTTAATCTTCCTGCACGCCTCCGCATCTTTGCCTCTGCACACTTCCTGAATCGCAAGCACCCCTGAAACGCCGCCAATGCCGATACCGATGTAGCCACCCGCTTTCATGTACTTGGCAGCTTTGCTTACGGATTTGACGTGGGTTGAGTAGCCGTGAATGCTTTTCGGGCCACCGGCTTGTTTCCAGTGGTGGACGAGGCTCTGGGTGGAGATGCCGAGGGCTTTCTTCAGGCTGTGATGGTCACTCAAAGTGGTGAAGCTACGCAGGCGGGTGGACTTCAGAAGATGGGCGTCTAGTTGGCTAAGGAGTGCTTTGCGCTGGGCGAAGAATTCCGGGGAGTTGAGGTGGCCGTGTTTAAGGAAGCTGTTCTTGTGCAGTGTTTCTATGTCTTTAAGGGTGTTGGCCATTTGGGCCAAGTGTTTTTCCATCACGGCTGCACTGATACCAAGCCAGGTAGAGGTCTGGCCGGTAAACGTGACAATTTCCGCTGCATGGCGATGCATGAAGTCAGCTTCGTCAGGGGTCAATGGAGCCAGTGCGGCTTTAACCTGATGGGCCGCCTGCATGAGTTGGGATTCGGCGTAGGTGCATGAGGTGTTGTTAGGGTCGCTGAGTACGATCAGGGTGCCCGCTTTGACGATGTCCTCAAGGTTTGGGTTGAGGACACTGAATTTGGTCAAGGCGCTGGCGGGCATGTTGTCGAACAGGCCGTGGTAGAAGTCGTACGTCGAGACGCTTTGCGGCACGATGTAAAAACCGGGCTCGGCGGCGGGTGCGGTTTCGGCAGCGATGAAGGTGCGCGGCTGCGGATTTTCGAAGCTGTAGTTGTGGGAAGAGGGGTATTGAGGTGCGTCGAGGATGGGCGGATTGGGATCAATCTCAGGAGACCGCTGGCCGAATGCATAGCGCTTTTCAACCTCCATGTTGTTGGGGTTGATCTTGGGTCTGTCGGCCATGACACCGGCTCCTTGCTGGTCAAAGGAGCGGAGCCTAGCAAGGCTTCAGGCGGCGGTGACGGGGGCGCGAGTGAATCAGAATGGTCCTACGGTGAATGTCGAAAAAAGCCTGTCAGACCAAGGATTGATGGTGGCCGCAGGAGTGGCTTTAGCCGCGAGAGAGCCAGTACATTCGCAGTGTTTCCTTCGTCTGGAATGACATCCTCCCGGCTAAAGCCGGTCCCACGTCGTTTGCGGTAAAGTCTGCCCCCTGCCCGCTTCTGCCCCATCAGGTTTATCACTGTGAAACTCTCTCGACTTAACACGTTGCTTGCTCGTGCTTCCGCCTGGTTAAGAGGCAAGCGTGAGCGTGTCGCCGAGTTGCAGGTGGTTGAGGATAAGGTGCTCAATGCGCCGCCAGTTGAGCCTGTCAAACCGAAGGTCAGGAAGGTCAAACCGAAGGCAGTGCTCAAGGCTCCCGTCGGGCCGAAAGCGCCAGCTTGCCCGCACTGCAAGAAGGTGATGGTGCTGAAAGTGGCGCGCACTGGGGCGAATGCCGGGGGGAATTTCTGGGGGTGTGCGGATTATCCGAAGTGCCGCGGGATTCGGGCGATCTTTGCACCGATGAAGATTAAGTGATCTTCATCCAAGCAAGTTTCGCCACACGTCGAAAACTATCCTTCCACCCCATTGCTGATCATCCAGCGAATCATGCTCGCCAACGGCACGCGATGATGACGCACCGTGCACCAGGCCGCATCATCGTGGCTGAACAATTCGACGTAGCGGCTCAGCAATACGTGACGGCCATCATCGGCCACACGCAGTTCGATTTCGCGGCTGTGCAGCGACGCGGGGTTGGGGTTGCGGGTTCTGCGGTGCAGCACCAGGGCTTCGGTTTTATTCGTCATCGGCTTCACCGCCAGGGCAAGTTGAAAGGCTTGGGACGACGGCGCCGGATTTGCCTTCGACCACGAAGTTGGCGCGTTTCTGGGCCACGGTGTCACGCAGGGCCGCGTAGTAATCCGGCTGCTTGCGCAGTTGGTCGGTGAACGGCAAGGCTTCAGCGCGGCCATCCACGATGCCGCCGACGGTATTGATCGTGCCCAGGGTCTGCACGGTGTCGCTGTTGCTGCCCAGTGGGTCGACCACGAAGCTCAGCACTTTGCCGGTCGCATCTCGCAAGTTGCCGGTACCGAGCAATGGCAGTTCGACGATGGGGCCGTTGGCGATATTCCACACGCCGAAGGTCTGGCCGAAGTCTGACTTATGGCGCTCGATGCCCATCTTGCCCGAGACGTCGATCAAACCGACGATGCCCACGGTGGTGTTGATCACGAAGCGCCCGAAGGTGGCGACTGAACGCTCGCCATTACCTTGCAGCAGGTCGTTGATGAATACTTTGGGCTCCCCGAAGTTGGCGACGAAGTTGTGAACGCCCGTCTGGAAAAAATCTGGCAGGTGGCGGTAACCACGGGCCACCGGCGCCAGGGCGTAATCATCGACCGTGCGGTTGAAGGCGAAGATGCCGCGGTTGACCGGTTCTGCCGGGTCATGAAGGGTGTAGCTGACGTTATCGCAGGGGCCAATCGGGGTAGACGGCGGGCTGGCGCATCCACTGACAAGCACGACAACAAAACCGGCAACTGAACAGCGAACAACAGGCGAAGCGCATTTGAGAGTGGGCATGCAAGGTGATCTCGACAAGGATTGGCGCTGATCCTGCCTGCGCTTTTTTGCCTGAAGATTTCTGCTTTATTGCGCGCTCGTCGCTTTATTACCGAGTTGAAATATATGACGCGGCGCCGCGAATGATTTTAGATAGGCGCTGCACATCCATTCCGGCAGCGAGCCCACCGTGAGTCATTTACTACTGGTCGACGACGATGTTGAAGTCCTCGCCCTCTTGCAGAAATTCCTTGAGCAGCATGGTTACAGCGTCGAGGTCGCCACCGATGGTCCTGCGCTGTGGCAGGCTGTGGAGCGGCGTTTACCGGACCTGATCATCCTCGACGTGATGCTGCCCGGTGAAAGCGGTCTGGTGCTCTGTCAGCAGTTGCGTGCCAAGCACAAGATTGCAGTGATCATGCTCACTGCCATGGGCGAATTGAGTGACCGGGTCATTGGCCTGGAGCTGGGCGCCGATGATTACCTGACCAAACCGTTCGACGCCCGGGAGTTGTTGGCGCGTGTGCGTGCCGTGCTCAGGCGCGTGGGGGAAGCGGCAACGGTGTCGAGCGACTCTTCGCGCTCGATCCTTGAGTTTGCCAACTGGCAGCTGGACGTGACCCGCCGCGAGTTGCGCTCACCGGAAAAAGTCATGATCCCGCTGTCCACCGGCGAGTTCGAGTTGCTACTGGTGTTTGCCGAGCACCCGCGGCGCATTCTCACCCGCCAGCAGTTGCTGGACATGGCACGTGGCGAGGCGTACGACGCGTTTGATCGCAGCGTCGATGTGCAGGTCAGCAGGCTGCGACGCAAACTGGAGGCGGATATTCACAGTGAGCCGATGATCCGCACGATTCGCAACGGCGGTTACCTGTTCAGCCCGTCGGTGGTGAAGCGATGAGTTTTTTCTCGGCGTTGCGCACCCGATGGAATCGCCCCCATGACACGGTCGCGCGCTGGATCGCCCTGACCACCATGCTGGCGATGCTCACTTCGCTCGCTTTGAATGGCGCCTTTACGTTGCTGGCAGGTGTCTGGGCGCGGCCGCCAATTCTGGAAACCGGCCTGATGGAAAAGGCTGCGACCATCACGCGCATCATCAACGCTGCGCCTCTGGAGCAGCGCAACAGCATTGCCGTCGCGGCCAGCGACAAGGTGTTCGACGTGCAATGGTTAGCCCGCCGTGAAGATGCACACCTGCCGAGTACCAACGACCCTGGCTTCGAAGACGGGCAGCAGTTTTTACGTGATTTACTGGAAATGCCCCATGCAATTATCGAGGCCTATGAGCCGAGGGACTGGGGCGCGGAACAGGCCGGGCGACCGTATGCACTGCTGATCCAACTGAACGACGGCTCTTGGGTGCAGTTCTCCATGGCGACGCGCAACTGGGGGCTCGACCCGTTTGAGCGCAACCTGATCGTGATCTTTCTGGCGCTGCTGTCGACCATTGTGGTGGCGCTGATTGCCACTCGACACCTGGCGACGCCGCTTGAACGTTTTGCCAAAGGAGCCAGGCGGTTTGGTAAGGACTTTCGCGCGCCGCCCATCCCGGTCGTCGGCCCCCATGAGATACGTCAGGCGATCCTGGCCTTCAATGCCATGCAGGCGCAGATCCGGCACTTCCTCAACGACCGTACGCAAATGCTCGCCGCCATTTCCCACGACCTGCGGGCGCCCTTGACGCGGATGAGGCTGCGCGGGGAGTTCATTGAAGATGCCGAGCAGCAAAGCAAGCTGTTCCGGGATGTGGATGAGATGCAGACGATGGTCAACTCTGCGCTGGACTTCTTCCGCGACGACGCCCGACTGGAACAGCCCACGGCGTTTGATCTGGCTGAACTGCTGCTCACGGTGGTCGATGATTTCAAGGATGCGGGGATTGATGTGCAGTGTGTGGGCGCCAATCGTTTCGTGTACGTGGGGCGCCCGATCGGCATCAAGCGTGCGCTGGTCAATTTGATTGATAACGCCTTGAAGTACGGCCACGAAGCCCGCGTTGAGCTCCGCTCGCGTACTGGCTGGGTCGAAATCCTGGTGCAGGATCGCGGGCCGGGTATTGCTCCGGAGTTGCATGAACAGGTGTTCGCGCCCTTCTACCGTATCGAGGGCTCGCGCAACAAGAACACAGGCGGCGTAGGCCTGGGCCTGCCAACCGCCCGTGCCACGGTGCTTGAACATGGCGGCTCGTTGACGTTGAGGAACCGAAGCAGCGGCGGGCTCGAAGTGAAGGTGGCGCTGCCGGTAGATTGAGGTGGTGCTAAACGATGGAATTCTCCGTCTGCCCGCGAACTGATGTGCGACGTTAATTCTGTAAGCAAGCTATTCGCGAAGCGGGCGTGCCTGATGAACCGCGTTAGCCCTTCTCGCCAACAAGTTGCCTCCTACCTTCAACAGCGTTGAGCCTACGCGGTCGGGGTAGGAGCGAACTTGTTCGCGAGGCGGCGTACCTGAAGACCTGCATCAGCCCCTCTCGCCAACAAGTTGCCTCCTACCTTCAAAAGCGTTGACCCTACGCGGTCGGGGTAGGAGCGAACTTGTTCGCGAGGCGGCGTACCTGAAGACCTGCATCAGCCCCTCTCGCCAACAAGTTGCCTCCTACCTTCAACAGCGTTGACCCTACGCGGTCGGGGTAGGAGCGACTTGTTCGCGAGGCGGCGTACCTGAAGACCTGCATCAGCCCTTCTCGCCAACAAGTTGCCTCCTACCTTCAACAGCATTGAGCCTACGCGGTCGGGGTAGGAGCGAACTTGTTCGCGAGGCGGCGTACCTGAAGACCTGCATCAGCCCTTCTCGCCAACAAGTTGCCTCCTACCTTCAACAGCGTTGAGCCTACGCGGTCGGGGTAGGAGCGAACTTGTTCGCGAGGCGGTGTGTCAGGACAAAGCTTCGCAGCCTTCGGCAGCTCCTACAAAAAATGCATTTCAATTCGGGGATGGGGTATTGCGCGAGGCGCAATTCGACATAAATCTTCCCTTGAGGCAGGATGCCAGCACATCCAGCCGGGATCATTCCGGCGCTTTTTTCGAGGGCATTCGATGCGGTTCTTTAGCTGTAAAACTCTGCTGGTGACGGCTGCATTGGCGATGGGTCTACAGGGCGCGAATCTGTCCGCTGCGCCCCAGCAAAAGACGCCAAGCCAGCAGAAAGTGTCGATGCTGGAAGGCAAATGGGTGTTCAGCCTGCCCAAGGAATACGTGAAGAACCCGATGCCGGAAATCGACGACAAGGCCAGGGCCGCCGGGGTGACGGGGTCGCTGTACATGAACAAGGCCGCCAAGCGCGTGGTGATTGTCACTGAAACGCCACTCGACTCCCCCGAGCCAGTATCAAGCAATGATGAGGCAACGCTCAGCGGCGTCATCGCCGCGACCCTCGAACAGCAGCAGGCCAGCTACCAGAACTTCAAACAGTTGGGCGACGTGAAGAAGATGGTGCGTCGCGGTCTGGGCCTTCGTCAGTTGGACATTTCCGGCAGTGTCGACGGTGGCAAAGTATTGAGCACCACCGTGACCGCCGCCTCAGGCAAGCGTATGGCGATGGTCAATGTCATCTCGCTGGAGAAGGACGCCAAGGCGCATGGGGATTTGCTGAAAGGGATTACTGGAGGGAAGTAGCGGATCCCGGTAGAGAGCCGACCTGCTTTTCCGTAGGAGGCGTCGCTCCGCCTTCGAAGCCACGCTGTTGCGCAGCAAACATGCGCCCCTGTAGGAGCTGCCGAAGGCTGCGATAGCGGTGTGTCAGGGTCAATGCTTCGCAGCCTTCGGCAGCTCCTACAGGAAAATGCATTTCAATCCAGTAGTTTGCATGTCGTTTTATAAGAGCCAACGTGTTGGCGCCTACGATGGTGTCAATCCATCCGCAGCGTCGCCGACAGCAATTCCACCAACTGATGCACTTTGGGCAGTGACTCCCGGTTGCGGGGCCAGGCCAGGTGCAGATCGAGGCCTTCGGTAGCGAGATGCGGGAGGATTTCTACCAGTTCGCCGCGCTGCAACTGGTCTTTGATCAGCCAGGTCGCCAGTTGTGCCACCCCGCTGCCCGCCACCACCGCTGCAACCTGAGCTTCACCATTGCCGACGACAATTCGTCCTTCGATCATGCGCAACTGGGTTTGCCCAGTGGCGTCGACGATGACCCACGGGCTGGTGCCGCCATGGTCTTTGCCATACAGCACGCAAGCATGATCGGCCAACTCATCAAAAGTCTTCGGCGTGCCGTGGCGATGCAGATAGACCGGAGCGGCACAGAAGATCACTCGCTCGGTCCCCAGATAACGATGGCCCAAGGTGGACGGCCAGGCAGACGGGCCGCCAATGCGCACGGCCACATCGACCCCCTCTTCGATCAGGTCGACGAAGCGATCGGTAAACGATACATGCGGGCGCAGTTTGGGATGCTGATCGGCAAACCCCAGCAAAAGCGGCAACACGTGAATGCGCCCGAACGAGGCAGGCAAATCTACGCGCAGATGCCCGGCGGGCTCCGAGCGCTGTGCCGCCATTGCCGTTTCTGCATCGGCCAGTTCATCAAGGATGCGGGTACAGACGGCGTAGTACGCCGTGCCCTCTTCCGTCAGGGCCAGGCTGCGGGTAGTGCGCTCGAACAGGCGCATGCCCAACCGCCCCTCAAGCCGGGCAATGCTTTTACTGACGGCGGAATTGGTCAGGCTCAAGCGCTCGGCTGCGGCCGTAAAGCTGCCCGCATTGGCGACAGCCACGAACGTTGAGATACCTTTGAGGCGGTCAGCGGAAATCATAAGCCTGCATCAACTAGTGAAATTAATTCCATAGTGCACGGAAAAACCACCAAAGATAAGAAGAGGTTTCTCGAATAGGCTAGCAGCATTATTTCAATTCGAGTTAAACCCATGCCTTCTGTAGACACTACCGCTGCTGGTTCTGCCAGCGGCGCAAGCGCCACTGGCGCCAATTTGGCGATTGCCATTCTGGCGCTGGCCGGTTTTGTAATCGTCACCACCGAATTTTTGATCATTGGCCTGCTGCCAGGCATGGCCCGAGACTTGGGGATTTCAATCTCCGACGCGGGCTTGCTGGTGACCTTGTTCGCCTTCACGGTGATGCTGTTCGGGCCGCCATTGACGGCGATGCTTTCACACCTTGATCGCAAAAAGACCTTTGTGGCGATCCTGCTGATTTTCGCTGCTTCCAACGCACTGGCTGCGCTGTCCAGCAATATCTGGGTGCTGGCGTTTGCCCGGTTTATCCCGGCTCTGGCGTTGCCCGTGTTCTGGGGCACAGCGAGCGAAACCGCCAGTTTGATGGCCGGTCCGCAAAACGCCGGTAAAGCAGTGGCGCGGGTTTACCTGGGCATTTCTGCGGCCATGCTCTTCGGCATTCCGCTGGGTACTTTGTTTGCGGACGCGGTTGGCTGGCGTGGCGCTTTCTGGGCCCTGACGCTGTTGTCGCTGTTGATGGCCTTGCTGCTGTGGATCTCAATGCCCTCCATTGCTAAAACAGAAAAGGTTGGCTTGGCCAAGCAGGCAAAAATCCTCGGTGACCCGCAGTTCATCGTCAACTTGCTGCTGTCGATCCTGTTGTTTACCGCAATGTTTACCGCTTACACCTACCTGGCCGATACGCTGGAACGCATTGCACAGATCGCCCCCGCACAGGTCGGCTGGTGGTTGATGGGCTTCGGGGCAGTGGGCTTGATTGGTAATACCTTGGGCGGCCGTTATGTGGATCGCAGCCCATTGGGTTCGACCATCGTCTTTGCGCTGTTACTGGGGATAGGCATGACGGCCTCGGTGCCAGCGGCAGGCTCCATCCCGTTGCTGTGTGTAGTCTTGCTGGTCTGGGGCATTGCCCATACCGCGCTGTTCCCGATCTGCCAGATCCGCGTGATGAAAACCGCTCCTCATGCCCAGGCTCTGGCAGGTACATTGAACGTCTCGGCGGCAAACGCAGGGATTGGTCTGGGCTCGGTAATTGGCGGGCTGGCTATTGATCAGTTAGGCCTGAGTTATGTGGGTTATGTGGCCGCATTCGTCTCGCTGCTGGCCATCGCGACGGCGCTCATAGCCCTGCAAATGAAGGGGCGATGAGCGACGAACGGCGCAAATCAATACCGCCAGCGACTTTTTACGGCGGTATTGCTCAATAATGGCAAAAGGCTCTTCCTAATTCCCTGTCGGCGGGCCAAAATCCGATATTTCGTTCTGACCTAAGACCAGAAGGTCCTCAGATCGATTCCGGTAGAGCGCCATGAGAAATCACGACGGCAAAGGAATGTCCTTTGCCAAACGAATATATTGGGTTCGCAGCGTTGGTGTAGGCATTGGGTTCTTCAGTGTCGCGGCCACCATGTACCTATTGCATCCTCCCGCCTGGGTCTGGGTACTGATGCTGTGCAACTCGATCATCTGGCCGCCGATTGCCCTATGGCTGGCCACCCGCTCTCGCCAACCCTTTTACGCAGAACGACGCAACATCCTCTGCGACTCTCTCGCAGGCGGTTTCTGGGCCGGGGCAATGGGTTTCAACCCGTTGCCTACGGTGACGGTGCTGGCAATGATGGCGATGCATAACCTCGCGGCAGGCGGCAAACGTCTGTTTCTGCAGGGCTGCATAGCGCAGATCATTGGCGCATCGATCTCTCTCTACCTGTTTCGACAACCGTTCGTGTCCGTCAGTACCCCGATGCAGATCTACGCCTGCTTGCCGGTCCTGGTGTTTTATCCCATGTTCGTCGGCTACATGAGCTATCGGGTGGCGGTGAAGCTCAGCGAGCATAAGCACATTTTGGGCAAGCTCAGCCGTACCGACAGCCTGACCGGCCTGATCAACCACGGTTCCTGGAAAGACCTGTTGCAGCTTGAGTTCAACAAAAGCCAGTTGCTGTCCCGCCAGGCGTCCATCGCCTTGATCGACATCGATCACTTCAAAGCGATCAATGACACCCAAGGCCACATCATTGGTGACAACGTGCTCAAGCGCCTGAGTACAGCACTGTTGGCAAACCTGCGGGATTCGGACCTGGCAGGTCGCTACGGTGGCGATGAATTCTGCGTCATCCTGCCCAATACTAGCGCAGCCCTGGCGTGGGAAATCCTTGAGCAACTGCGCCGGGACGTTAATGACTTGCGCGACCCGCAACTGCCACACCTGCAGTTGAGCCTGAGTATTGGCATCTCGACCTTTGGCCCGCATATCAGCGATGCGGCCATGTGGCTCAATGAAGCCGACAAAGCGTTGTATATCGCCAAAACCACTGGCCGAAACCGGGTCTGTTCCGCAGCCCCGGCCGTGATTGATTACCCTCGCCTGGGGGCTGAAACGTCAGCGTCCTGATGCGTTCAATCGGTAGCACTCGTGCTAGTGCACAGGTGCGTCAATATCCACTCGGGCGTGTGCTCTTCAAGCAGTTCACTCACGGTTCTTTTCAGTTCGAGCCTGCCATAAACCGCTTCTTCACGTTCCAGATGCTTTTGCTGAGCGCGGCGGTAATGGGCGGGATAAATGCTCTGCTCTATGGGTAACAGCGCATCGAAATGCTCCAGCAACCCGGTAAAAACCAGACGCCGCTCGACGGTGTGCCGGGTAGTGGCGATAAGTTTGATGAAGTACTGGCTATCACGCTGACGCAAGGCCTCGTAAGCGGCGAAACGCTCAGCCAGCGTATAGTCAGCCAGATCATCGAACACCATGCAGCACAGCAGCGAGCGTGACAGATCGTGAAAGGGGTTAGCGCTCAGCGTCCGGCGCTGGTGGAAGCCCAAAGCAAAATCGACGGCTTTTTCAACCTCCTGCTGACGCTCGACATCGTCAAACTCCGGCAAGTTAACGAGCCCTGGCGCTTGTCGCCCCTGAGTCGCTACCTGCCGGGAGAATATCGACAACTTGCCTTGAGGCCCAAGCAGCGCTGCTTGCTGGTCACACAGCCGGGCTTGGGTTGTAGCTACCTGTCTGGCGACCAGTTGCTGAAAACCCAGCACCACGTCGGTCAGCGGTACATGCATAGATTGCTCCCACGCGTGTTCATCCCCCTGAGTAAGCAAAACGCTCATGACATAACTCCCTTTTTATTGACGTGTTTATGGTGTGCAGTTTTTTATTGTTGGTTCGCAGATCACTGAGACAGGTGGGCAGCAACCTGTTCCACGGATAAAAAGGGCGTAGTCACACTCTCTTCCCTGATGAATCCGTAGGAGAATTCTTTATTTACCTTCCTTGTATCGACGGCGCGCATAGCTGATACAACGCTTAGCAGAATATTCCTACAACACACATGGAATACTTCTTATAAATAACTCAAACACTGTTTAAAAATTTAATGGCGACGACTTGTATAGACAGAAACGATAAACATTCGGAATAACAATTACAACCAATCGTTACAAATATATTGTTCATCTTGATGCCTACAAAACAAATCCCATTATGAATACGCACAACAAGAATATTCCCACACCTTGACTAGCTGTGAGATGACAGACTTTTGATTATTTAAATATCTTTACCGCACATTGAGGCAGCGAGGGCTTTTTAAAAAGCTCAACGGTCCGCTCAGGGGTTTTGGCCTGGACACTGAAGGGCTGATCGTGGTGCGGGTTAGGACGGTAGGGATTCATGCCCTGCCCTCGTTCAGTCGAGGATAAAGACGAGCTTCATCCCGACCAAACAAGTGCGCAGGCTGTCAGTTGCTGACGAACACCGCATCGACTTTCATGCCGCGACGCAAACCAAATACCGCGGCGGTCGCCAGTCCCACCGCGCCCATGATCGCGACGTAGCCAACGCACACCCATGGGCTCCATGGCATCAGTGCGATGAGCACCAACGGCGTAGTGCTGGCCCACAGTGCGTAAGCGATGTTGTACGTGAATGAGATACCTGAAACGCGAATAGTGGGCGGGAACAATCCGACCATTACCGAAGGCACGACCCCGACGATGCCGCAGGCCAGACCCGCCAGTGCATAGGCGATGCCCGGAGCGAGCCATTGGCCGATCAGGCTGGCGTAAAGCAGTCCGATGCCAAGCGGCAGGAGCATGCTGTAGACAATCACGCCACGCCAGGCGCCGATACGATCCACCAGCATGCCCGCCAGCACACAACCAATGTTCAGGAACACGATACCCAGGCTGCTGAGGGCAAACGTATCGCTGGCGCTCATGCCGAAACGTTTTTGCATGACCGTCGGGGTAATGACCACCAACACCACCACCGCTGAGGTCAGTACGCACGTCAGCAAGGCGGCGGGCAACAGCGACTGACGGTGTTCGCGCAGTACCGCTGTCAGGGGGAACTCCGTCGCTGCTTCGCGCTGGGCGTACATGGCCATGAACACAGGGGTCTCGCTCAACCAGCGGCGCAGCCATACGCCGAGCACACCAAAAGCGCCGCCCAGCAGAAAGGGTATGCGCCAGGCATAGTCGAGTATTTCCGCCGGGGTGAAGACCTTGGCCAGCCAGGTAGCGATCAGTGCGCCCAGCAGATAACCAAACGTCAAACCCGCCTGAAGAATGCCCAGTGCGTAACCGCGATGACCTTTGGGGGCGTGTTCGGCAACAAATACCCACGCGCTTGGGACTTCGCCACCCACCGCTGCACCTTGCAGGATACGCAACGCCAGCAGGATCAACGGCGCCCAATAGCCGATCTGCGCGTACGTTGGCATCACTCCGATCAGCAGACACGGCAGCGCCATCATCAGAATGCTCAGGCTGAACACCCGCTTGCGTCCCAACCGGTCAGCGAAGTGGGCCATCAGGATGCCGCCCAGCGGACGAGCCAGATAGCCGGTCACGAAGATCCCGAAGCTTTGCAACAGACGCAACCACTCGGGCATTTCTGGTGGGAAGAACAGTTGGCTGAGGGTCAGCGCAAAGAAGACGAAAATGATGAAGTCATAGATTTCCAGCGCCCCGCCCAGCGCCGCGAGGCCCAGGGTTTTATAGTCAGCCCGGGACAGCGGCTGAGGACGTGGTCGAGCAATGGCCGTCATAAGGACCCCGGACACGAAAGAGTGAGAACGCGACACTGCGTCGCAGGGCGCGAAGAATAGCAAAAAGGAGGCTAATGGCTAGGGGTTTGGATGAGTGGTGACGTGGTACTGCCTGAAACCGAGGCGCGCCAATCGCGAGCAGGCTCGGCTCCCACAGAACCCACGCAGTCCCGGCCGGTCCCACAAGATCAAGAGATCGCTTGCAGGCAAACATAAAATCTCTCACAGGTTCTGCGTGATTCCAGGTATTGGCGCGATGTCGTGGGACCGAAAAACTTGCAGGAAGACAGGGGGTTTAAAACCAGCAATGACGCCCACGTTTATTATTAAGCGTGAATTAAGTATCAGTGGTTAATCTGGTTTCAACAGGCAACGGAACGATTCAGTTGCCCCTCGATCAATATCACCAGATCAACCATAAGGAAGTACTCATGAAAACGTTGAATGCCTTGTTTGCTGCTGTTGCCCTTACTGCCGCCGCTGGCGCTGCCCAGGCAGACGTTCGTCCAGATCAGATCCCCGGCCTGCTCAAATCGGGCGCGATCATGGACTTCGAAAAGTTGAACAAGCTGGCGCAGGACAAGCACCCTGGTTTTACCATCCATGACACCGAACTGGATCAGGACGCACAAGGCAACTATATCTATCAGGTTGAACTGCGCGATGCTCAAGGTGTTGAGTGGGACGTTGATGTCAACGCCAAGACAGGCGCTATTGTAAAAGACAAACAGGATAAGTAATCAATACTGAGCTGTTTGATATGAACCTGCCGGGCTGAACGTGTTAGAAAAACGCAGGATAAGTCAGTCAAAGCGTCACTGACTTATCCCACGTATAACCTACACGTTCAGCACTGCAGGTTTTTACTGTTTCAACCCTACTTTCAATAGTTGACCATTGTCTTCGTCGGTCAGCACATAGATATAACCATCCGGTCCCTGGCGCACGTCCCGAATGCGCTTCTTGAGGTCACCCAGCAAACGTTCTTCATGAACGATCTTGCCATCTTCAAATTCCAGACGAATCAGATCTTCCGATGCCAGCGCACCAATGAACAGGTTGTGGTCCCAGGCCTTGAAACGTGACGCGTCGTAGAACGCCATGCCGCTGATGCCCGGTGATTTTTCCCAGACGTGGAACGGCTTGATGGTGCCTTCGACAAACTTGCCTTTGGCTTCGGGAATAGCCTCGCCAGAATAATTGATGCCGTGAGTCGCCAGCGGCCAGCCGTAGTTCTGGGCGCGCTCGATGATGTTCACTTCATCGCCACCTTTAGGGCCATGCTCGTTGGTCCATAACGTGCCAGTCCATGGGTTGAGCGCAGCGCCTTGTTGATTGCGATGGCCATACGACCAGATTTCCGGACGCACGTTTTTCTGGCCAACGAACGGGTTGTCAGGCGGCACCTTGCCGTCGGCGAACAGACGTACGATCTTGCCCTGCAATTTGTCCAGATCCTGGGCGGTCGGCCGGTCATTGTTCTCGCCGAGGGCGATGAACAAGTACCCCTCCCGATCGAAGACAATCCGCGCGCCAAAGTGATTGCCCACCGACAGCTTTGGCTGCTGGCGGAAGATCACGTTGAAATCTTCCAGCTTGGTCAGGTCTGCCGAGAGACGCCCGCGGCCTGCAGCGGTGCCTGCCTTGCCGTCGTCACCGACCTCGGAAAAGGTCAGGTACACCATGCGGTCCTTGGCAAAGTCCGGAGACAGGACAACGTCCAGCAAACCACCCTGCCCGTTTGCCCAGACCTTGGGCACGCCGGACAAGGGTTGGGACAAGGTGCCGTCAGGCGACACAACGCGCAGGTTGCCCGGCTTTTCAGTCACCAGCATGCCCTTGTTGTCCGGCAGGAATGCCACGGCCCACGGGTGGGCGAGCCCTTTGGCCACTTCTTCGACGCTGATGGTACCTTGCTCGGTTTTGAAATCCTGTACGGGACCTGCAGCAGCGCTCAGCGGCAAACTCAACAATGCGCTGGCACACAGTGTTGCGATCAAGGTTTTGCAGTGCATGGACGATTCCTTATGTCATGAAAAAGCCCCCGGCTTGAGGGGGTGCGGGTCTCAATCAGTACTTTTACGGTTCTGCCCGGAATTGCTGTCGCCTGGGCGAGGGGCTTGTTGTCGGGTCGGGTAACCATTGCCGATGCCGCCATTTTCCAGCGTAGGCGGCCGCGGGTTGGGGGCCGTATTCGGGCCGCGCACAGGTGGCGTGGAGGGGACGGTGCCCTGGCGGCTGTTAGGGTTGGCACGGTGAATAGGGCTGTTATTCGGATTGCCGCTATTGAGCGTACTGTTGGGCAAGGTCTGGGCCTGGGCGACACTGGTCATGCCAGCTGTCAGCAGGCTCCCCAGCGTCAGGAATGCAACACGTCGCGCAAAACTGTTCATCACTTACCTTCTGTTGAAAACGGTAACGATCCGGATCTTTGATGGCGATTGCTCCGCTAGGTTCGCCCTCAACAGGGTGGATGAGCAACCGGCGCGGGTTTGAGTTTGTAACAAGGATGTGCAGGGAAGCAGGCAGAGCCCGCCCGGTAGCTCTCATCAAACGCAAATAGCCATAACAATTCAGATGCTTTTGCTGTAGGAGTGAGTTTGCTCGCGATAGCGTCTAATCCGACGATAATTTCTCGACGTTACTACCGCTATCGCGAGCAAGCTCACTCCTACAGGGCCCGATGTTTGCTGTCCGATAGCGCTGCGTCTGGATGAAGGGGCAAACTCGTTCACGAGAAAGGCCAGCCCATCTGATACACCTCACTGGACTGTAACGCTGCCACAATGGTGTGCAGGCAGCGTTAATAATCAGGAGAAAACCACCCTCATGACCGACACCCCCGAGGCAGCACCGGCGCTGAAGGAAATTTTCAACCGGGCGCGGCTGCAGCACATCGCTGAGCAAACCCGTGCGATCTACCCCGCTTTCGATACCGAGGCGTTTCTGGCCCATGTGGCTCATGACCTGGACAGCCAGTCGCTCATGCAACGCCTCAATCGCGTCAGTCGCGGCCTGCACGCTGGCTTGCCTGCCGACTACAGGGAGGCGCTGGACATTCTGCAGGCACTCGCGCCACGCCTGAACAGCAGCTTTGTCAGCCTTATCCTCCCGGAATATGTCGCTTTGTACGGTCAGCACGACTTTGACCGTTCGATGCAGGCATTGAAATTCTTCACCACGTTCGGCTCATCTGAATTTGCCGTGCGGCACTTCCTGCGTCTGGATTTCCAGCGCGCACTGCAGATCATGCAAGGCTGGGCGCTGGACGAAAATGAACATGTGCGCAGGCTCGCCAGCGAAGGCAGCCGACCACGTCTGCCGTGGTCATTTCGGCTGGAGACGTTGATGGTCGATCCGACGCCAGTATTGTCGATCCTCGACGCCCTCAAAGCCGACACCAGCCTCTACGTGCGCAAGTCAGTGGCCAATCACCTGAACGACATCACCAAGGACAACCCTGACTGGGTGCTCGCACAGATCGAAAGCTGGTCGCTGGATAACCCGCATACGGCCTGGATTGCCCGTCATGCGCTGCGCTCGCTGATCAAGAAAGGTGATCGACGCGCGCTGACGATCATGGGTGCCGGGCACGCGCCGCAGGTACGCGTTGAACAGGTCAGCGTCACCCCGGGCGAGATTCATCTGGGAGACAACCTGAGCCTGTCTTTTGAGTTGACCTCAATGGCCGCAGAAAGCCAGCGACTGATCATCGACTACGCGATTCATTACGTGAAGAAATCCGGCGACACCTCGGCCAAGGTCTTCAAACTCAAGACACTGGAACTGGCGCCCGGCAAATCAGTGCTTGTCACGCGCAAGCTTCAGGTCCTTAATTTCACCACCCGCGTGCATTATCCGGGCGTGCATGAACTGGACGTTTTGATCAACGGTGAGTGTCTGGGCAGCAGTCGCTTTGAATTGCTGCCTTGATGGCTGCACAAATCTTCCAGACGCATGGAATGACAAACGACGACAATCAAGAAAACGGCGTGACCGTTCAGCCTTATCCTTCACCTGCACCACCTCCGCTGTTCTGACAGGACTTCGCCATGGCCAATAGCAACTGGATCGACTTGAAGCAGGACCACGAGTCCGGCATCGAGACGATTCGTGCGCATTTTGAGGGTCATGCCTATGATCCCCATTGGCACGACAGCTATCTGGTGGGCATTACCGAGCAGGGTGTGCAGCAGTTTCACTGTCGGCGTCAGCGGCGCATCAGTACGCCGGGGCGAATCTTTTTGCTTGAGCCCGGTGAGATCCATGACGGTGACGCGCCTGCACCGGAAGGCTTCACCTACCTGACGCTGTATGTGGACCCCAAATGGCTGGACCGGGAGTTGCGGGCACTGTTCGAACATACTCCGGCCGACTGCCAGATCAGCTTTGCCGACACCCAGGCTGATGATCTGCGTCTGGCCACGGCCACCGCCAACGCGTTCAACACGCTGCACGGTGACGAACTGCGCATCGTGCGCCAGACAGCCCTTGATGATTTGCTGTCGAACCTGACCCGCCACCTGCGCTGGCGCACGCAGGTCTCTCCTGACCCACGCTTACCTCTGGTGGCACAAACCGCCCGTGAGTTTCTGCACAGTCACAGCCATCAGGACATTGGTCTGGATGACCTGGCACGGATCACTGGGGTTGACCGGTTTCGTCTGACTCGGGCATTCAAGGCAGCATTCGGCATCGCGCCGCATGCCTATCTGATCCAGCTGCGTCTGGCCAGGGCGCGACGTCTTCTGGCCAGCGGCCTGTCCCCTGCTGAGGTTGCAGCCGCGCTTGGCTTTGCCGATCAAAGCCATTTGGGCCGCTGGTTTCAGCGGGCGTACAGGATGACGCCCGCCCACTACCGCAAGCGCTGCTCAAACCTTCCAGACTGAAGCGCTACCGATGGCGATGATGACTGACGATCAATCACCGATGAGCGTTTCATGGAACAGTTCTTACCTTTCATGCTGTTTGCTTTCGTGTCATCCATCACGCCTGGCCCGACCAATATTCTGGTGATGACCAACAGCTCGCGACACGGCTGGACAGTGGTCGCCCCCATCGTGCTGGGCGCCTGTGGCGGTGCCGCTGCGCTGGTCTTGCTGGTGGGCACAGGGATTGGTGATGTGCTGGCTCGCCATCAGGGTATTCAGACCGCCATGTCGTGGGTCGGCATTGCATGGCTGAGCTGGATGGCCTGGCAGATTTTCAGCGCACCGCCCGCCGCCATTACCCCCACCGGCATCGACAGCAAAGGCCCGCGCCTGGGCCTGTTCGGCGCTGCCAGCCTGCAACTGGTAAACCCCAAGACGTGGATGATGGCGCTGGCGGTGATCAGCGTATTTGCTGGCGCTGAAGCGGACAGGGGCATGCGCGTGGTGTACCTGTCGCTGATGTTCTTCCTGATCGCCATCCCGTGCATGACAGCCTGGGCCTGGCTGGGCGTCAGCGCCGCCCGCTTCTGCCAGTCACCGCAGAGCATGCAACGCTTCAACCGCAGCATGGCGCTGTTGCTGCTGGCCTCGACGTGGATGACGGTGTGGGTTTGAACAGGTAGGAGGCAACTTGTTGGCAAAAGGGGCTGACGCGGTTTATCTGGCAGACCGCCTCGCGAACAAGTTCGCTCCTACCCTGACCGCGTAGGCTCACCACTTTTAAGGTAGGAGGCAACTTGTTGGCGAGAGCGACTGACGCGGTCCTTCAGGCACGCCGCCTCGCGAACAAATTCGCTCCTACCCTGACCGCGTAGGCTCACCACTTTTAAGGTAGGAGGCAACTTGTTGGCGAAAGGGCCTGACGCGGTCCTTTGGGCAAGTTCAGCTCCAGGACCTTGCATCATCCCACTGGTCGCGCCAGGTTGATGGTGAAGGTGGTGCCGTCTTCGGCATTGGACGTCACGCTGACGTCTCCCCAATGGGCGCGGGCGATTTCTCGGACGATGAACAGGCCAAGGCCGATACTGCGGCTCGGGTCGTCATCGGCCACACCATGTGGCATCGGCTCAAACAGGCCGTCCAGACGCTCCGGGGCTATCGGTGGACCGAAGTTGTGTACTGCAATCCTGATCCACTGCGCGTCGAATGCCGAGGTGATGGTGATGGCCTCAGTCGCCGAGCCATAGGCCACAGCGTTGCTGACCAGATTATCGATGAGTTCGAACAACCGGTCGGCGTCAGCAGTGCATAAGCCTTCGCCAATACATTCATGCACCAAGATCCGACGGGGAAATATCAACCGTTGCTCGGCGACACTGGCGGCGATCACCTCATGCAATTGCAACGGCTGGGGCAGCACAGAAATGCCACTACCGACCCGCGCCTGCGTGAAGTCCAGCAGGTCGACAATCAGACGCTGCGCACGCCCCACCGACTGGTTGACCAAACCCAGGCTGCGCTGCTGTTTCTCACTGAGCGCTTCCAGCCCGATCAACCCGGCCGCCATCTTGATGGCCGCGAGCGGATTGCGCAGGTCATGACTGACAATAGCCACCATTTGTTCAGCAAACGTGGCACGAATATCCGCTTCGGTCTGGGCCAGACGCAGCCGGTTCTGTACCGAAGACAACTCTTTTTGCGAGGCCAGTTGCTGCAACAACAGGTCTTCAGCGGCCTGGCGGGTATCCTCCAGCTCGCGCTGATATTTGTTACGTTCTTCGCCGCTCATCAACGCCAGGTTATGCACCACACCTTGAGCGGTTTCACGACGCGCGGCGCTGAGCATCATGGTCAGGGCATGCCCGTCATGATGCTTCAGGTCGACTTTGATCTCCGACACCGACCCCCGCGCGGTCAACAACGGCCCCCAGTGGGTCTGGTAGAAAATCCGGTCGCCCGCGCCCAGTAAATCCTGAAAGCGTGACCCCGCCAGGCTCGCCTGCTCCAACCCCACCCACTGGCAGAAGGTCTGATTGGCGCGCAGGATGGTGCCGTCTTCCCGAGTCACCAGCAAACCACACGCAGCGGTTTCGAATAGCGGATCGCTATCGGTATGCAATTCCACATCAACAGGCAAGAGGCACTACTCCAGAAGCGCGAATGAACTCATCGATGGCTGCGACACAGGCGTCGGGCGCACTCATGTGTGGGCAATGACCAATGTTGTCGATGATCCGCAGGGTGCAGTCTGGCATTACCCTCTGCAGATAACTCCCGACTTCGAGCGGCGCGATAAAATCGTTGTTGCATTGCAGGACCAGGGTTTTGGTCGGCAGTCGCGCAACGTCCTTGCGGTTATCCGCCATGAAGGTGACACGGGCGAACTGCTGGGAAATGACCGGGTCGGTGCGACAGAAACTCTGGGTCAACTCCTCACCCAGTTCAGGACGACCGGGTGCGCCCATGATGGCCGGCGCCATGGTACTGGCCCAACCGAAGTAATTGGCCGCCAGCGTGCTGAGCAAAGAAACGATGTCTTGTCGGGTAAAGCCGCCCACATAGTCGCCATCGTTGATGTAGCAAGGCGACGGCCCCACCATTACGTGAGCCGCGAAATGGCCGGACTCACGCAAATCTGCGACAGCACCGATCATCGAGCTTACCGAGTGGCCAACATGAATCACAGGGCCAGGCCCGGCGAATTCCTTGACGACCTCCAGCAGATCACTGGCATAGCCATCCAGAGAATCGTATTTGCGTTTGTAATAAGCCGTCAGATCAGACTTACCGTTACCAACCAGGTCGTACAACACCACCTTGAATCGATCTGCGAACAGCGGCGCCATGAATCGCCACATGCTCTGATCGCAGCCGAAGCCATGGGAAAATATGAGGGTTGCAGGCCCCTCGCCCATGACATTGACGTTATTGCGCAACTGCACCGACATCCGTATCCCTCCAGGATTAATCCGAACAGTGATCAGATTGCCACCAATGGATTAACCGAGATTAGCATCGTTCTGTTCAGGAAGAACTCCTACAAACGTATCCTCTCTCTGAAAAAGCTTGCCTGAGTACCCGGGGCTGCTTCCCAATAGACGACTTTGAATCAATCTGTGAATCGCATCATGAGTCAGCTTTACGACGCTCGCGGCAATATCTACGCCGTCTGTACACCTCAAGGCTTACGCGAATTGGGGATTGATATTGCAGATAACGCTGCAGACGCAGCGGCGAACCGAAATGAGTGGACCAGCGCCGCAGTGCACGCCTTGTGCAGTTGGCCAGATGAAGCTCGACCGCCAGGCGCCAAGGCGCACCGCTCAGACGGTTTGCTGGTCGGACCGTTTCAGCAGGTCGCGCCTTTCGACCTGTTGATCATCAACACCGACGGCACTCTGGCCGAGCGCAGCGGTAACGGCCTGACGATTTTTGCCCAGTTCCTGACGGACTCCGCTTGCGTCCATAGCACTGGCTTCGAGTTGCGGGTTCATCATGATAAATCCGACGCCGTTACCCCCGCGCCGACTCACATTGAGCCGACCACGATCAATGGTGAGCAAGGCTTCTGGCTCGCACTTGGCAACCCGGCCCTTGGTCCGGACGCTGTGGGTGCACTTGGCGCCAGCCTGGAGCCTGCGCAGCTCAATGGCCGTGCGGTTGTCCGGGTTAAACCTTTGGCTGAGATTAAGCCACAGTGGGACCGCAGCGTTTTTGTTCGAGTCGGCAATCCGCATTGCGTCACGCTGGTCAACCATCAGGCAGATTTACCCTCGTTCGAGTCACTGCATGAGCAGGCACTGAACGTATCGTTGACGCGTATCGCGTTTACCGAAGGGGACTTGGGCGCGGGGCAGCCCTGCCCGGCTGGCATCAACCTGCAATGGGCTTGGGCACAGTCAGCGAATCAGCTGGTCGCCAAGGTGTTCGAGCGCGGCGAAGGCCCGACCGCGTCTTCCGGCACCAGCGCCAGCGCTGTGGCTTGCGCTGCCTGGTACGCGGGTTGGGTGAGCGCGGGTCTGGTTCAGGTCGAGATGCCCGGCGGAACAGCGCCGGTGCGGCTGGAAGAGCAGAACGGAGAGCTGCGGGTTTCGCTGTTTGGAGTGGCGAAGGCGTTTTAAGCACTTTCTCAGGACCGGCTTTAGCCGGGAAGGCGACATTGGCATCGGTTTCTGTAGGACCTGCCGCAGGCTGCGATGGCGGTGTGTCAGATAAATACCTTCGCAGCCTGCGGCAGCTCCTACAGAAGATGCATCTCCGTTCAGTCGCTGCCTGCTCCCGGAAGCGGGACAGGCTCACTGTTCGCCAATGTCCTCATTCCACAGCTCAGGCTTGCTGGCGATAAAGCCTTTCATCATGTCTACGCATGTGTGGTTGTCGATCACTAGCACGTTCACGCCACGCGAGCGCAGCAGTTCTTCTTCGCCCATGAACGTCTGGTTTTCGCCGACGATGACCTTGCGGATGCCATACAGCAGAATGGCGCCGCTGCACATCGCGCAAGGTGAGAGCGTGGTGTAGAGCACCGCATCGCGATACACACGGGCAGGCTGGCGACCGGCATTTTCCAGCGCGTCCATTTCCCCGTGTTTGATGGCGCTGCCTTCCTGAACCCGACGGTTATGCCCGCGCCCGATGATCTGGCCGTCATGGACGATAACGGAGCCGATAGGTATGCCGCCTTCGGCAAGCCCGAGCTGCGCCTCGTCGATTGCAGCCTGCATGAATGGGTCCATGGTTCTACCTCGTTGCCTGCATGTATAGGGAAGTAAGGAACATCAATGGGGCAACCTGGCCAGCGCATTGTTCAACGCTTGCGAAACAAACTCCTTGAGCAGGTCAGCAGAGCGCGTCTTCATGTCCATACCGACGTCATTCTGTTTGGCTTTGAACTTGTTGGCCAGCATTGGCTGGTTATCGCCACGGTTGAGCGCGCGCAGCTCTTCAGCACTGAAAGACTGCGCATAGGCGGCCGCCATGTTGCGGTCCCATTGCGCCTGAAATTGCGGTTGCAGGCGTTGCAGTTCATCTTTGACCAGTACCTGCGCTTCGGTCTTGCCGACCGCTTCGACAATGCTGCCGAATGTGGCGGTACGCGAAGCGACCTGATACCCCAGCCAGCCAAGGCTCTCACCCAAATGGCGTTCCTCGACGAATGCCAGGGCACTGTCATCGACTTCAGACGCCTGGGCACTGCGTTCGACGCAGGTAAAAAAGCCAACCAGCAAGACGATAAACAGGCTGCCGGAAACCGACTTGTGCAGTGTCATGAAGCCTCCCTAGCCTGCCACTCATCACAGCTCAAGCGATAAATCCTGACGCCTAAACGGTGGTACTGGCTGTGAACGAATGCGTTGAATCCCACTTTCTGAATCACTCGCACTGACGCCACATTGGCAGGCTGGACAATGGCGATGATCGAGCGCAGCCCCAACGTCTGAAAACCATACGCCAGCGTTGCACGGACGATCTCGGTGGCCAGGCCTCTGCCCCAGAACCGAGCGGCAAAGCGATAACCGATCTCGACCTCTTCGACTCCATCGACGCTCTCCTGATTCAACGCACAGAAGCCCATCAACACGCCGCTGTGTTGTTCGACCACTGCCCATGGCCCGAAACCATGCCGTGCATAGGATTCGACCGACCATTGGACGAACTCCGCAGTTTCGCTTTCAGTGAGGACTCCACGTACCGAATAGCGCATCACCTCGGCATCGCTGAGTATCTGCGCCAGGTAGGGCACATCAGCGCTGCTGAACGGGCGCAGTGTCATGCGCCCCGTGTGTAAGACAACCTCAGTATTCATGACTCAACCATTTACAGACCGGCTCCGCGCCTAGTAGCGCATTGCCGATAGCCCCTCACAGACTACCGCTGACTTTGCTGGCAACCTCGGCTGGCAGCCACTGCTTCCAGACCTCGGGGTGCTGTTTGAGGAAGGCTTGAGCAGTGGCCTTAGGCTGCTCGCGCTTCTCGCTCATCTGACCAAGGGTCTGGTTGAGCAGATCGATAGGCAAGTCGACTTTCTCGAAGAACGCCACCAAATCCGGGTACTGTTTGTGGAAGGCATCCGAGACGCCGATACTCAAGCGCGGCTCCAGAGAGCGAGTGCCCCGCGGATTAGGGTTATTGGCATCCGCCAGGGTTTTCCAGGCCTCTGCATCAAACGGCGGCTCTTCCAGCTTGATCAGCTTGAAGCGGCCCAGCAGCGGTGTCGGCGACCAGTAATAGAACAGCACCGGCTTGCCACGATGAATCGACGAACTGATCTCGGCGTCCAGCGCCGCACCCGAGCCCGTGCGGAAGTTCACGTAGCTGTCGGTCAGGCCATAAGCCTTGAGCTTCTGGGTATTGACGATTTCCGACGTCCAGCCAGTCGGGCTGTTGAGGAAGCGCCCTTGCTGCGGCGATTCCGGGTCTTTGAACACGTCTTTGTAACGCGGCAGATCCGACACGGATTTAAGGTCGGGAGCCAGCGGCTTGATGCCCTTGGCCGGATCCCCCTTGATCACGAATTCCGGAACCCACCACCCTTCGGTGGCACCTTTAACGATGTTGCCCAGGCCGTGCACCTTGCCTTCAGATTCAGCCTTGACCCAGGCAGGACTGCGCCCGGCCCACTCCTCACCAATAACCTGGATATCATTTTTGGCCAACGCCGCTTCCAGACTCACCGTACTGCCCGGCAGTGTATCGGTGGGGTAGCCGTAACCCTTTTCAACGATGGTGCGCAGTATTTCGGTAATCAAACTGCCGCTTTCCCACGTGATATCGCCAAAGTGGATCGGTGCGGTCTTGTCCGCCGCCACCGCAGGCTGTCCCAGCAGGCCGAGGGCCAGCAGTGAACAGCCGAGCAGGGTTCTGATTGATGTCATGGTCACCTCTGGATGGCCGAACCGGCCTGACGGGAAAGTTGTGATGTTGTTATTGATAAGTGTGGCTTGAAAGGTATCGACATCTGTAGATAGCGATAAGTTGTACTCATGTATAGGCGGTGTGCCTGAATAACCGCGTCAACCCGCTCGCCAACAAGTTGCCTCCTACCTTCGAAAATGGCGCAAGGCCTGGTAGGAGCGAACTTGTTCGCGAGGCGGTTTGCCTGAATAACCACCTCAACCCCCTCGCCAACAAGTTGCCTCCTACCTTCGAAAATGGCGCAAGGCTTGGTAGGAGCGAACTTGTTCGCGAGGCGGTTTGCCTGAATAACCACCTCAACCCCCTCGCCAACAAGTTGCCTCCTACCTTCGAAAATGGCGCAAGGCCAGGTAGGAGCGAACTTGTTCGCGAGGCGGTTTGCCTGAATAACAGCGTCGCCCCGCTCGCCAACAAACGTTAAAAAAACAATGACGGTAGCCCTTGCTCGCTCGCTTGACGTTCATAGTCCAGCAACACTTGATATTCATCGGTCTGGGTGGGCATGACACGCTTGATGGCCAGTGCCAGCGCGACGTCAGGCAGGTCCAGCAGCGCCTGGTTCATCGCCAGGCGGATAGCCTCGGCCTGCACAGCGTCAATACTGAGGGCGGTGATAAAGGGCAGACATGGACTACTCGCGGTGCGCCCCAGAATACGCAGCCCGCTGACTTCTTCGCTGGCATCCCGAGCCAGGTAGTCATAGGTCACGCTGTCGATGGCCGCCAGGTCACCTCGCCCTTCTTTAAGCTCGCGCAGACTGTGCCGATGACCACCGGTGAGGGATACACGTGAGAAAAAACGCCCCTCACGCTGCAGCGGCGCCACGACATGCCGGAACAGGTTCATGCCGGAATTGGAGTCTTCGCTGTTGACCAAGGCGTGGCTGCCGCAAAACGCTGTGAGTGCGCGGCGGGGATCATCGGCGCGCACCACCAACAGGCTGCAATGCATGCCATCGGCGCTGTGGGGCAGTTCGTAAACCGGTCGCCCGAGCAGGCGAACCTTGCCACGCAGCAACGTCATCAGCGGGTAGCCGCAGGTTTGCGCAAGCAGTAACTGATCAGACAACCAGAGTTGCGGCAGGTCGAGTCCGGCGCTTTGCAGCCGCTGCGCGCCAAGCACTTCGAAGATTCGCGCCAGCCAAGCCTCGCTGGCTTCAGCGACGCGCGCTGGAGCGTTGTACATCGGTAGTTCGGCGATACCCTGAATCATGGCAAATCCGGTCAAAGCGATTGACCCAACCATAGATGAAAAATGCAGTCGATGCGCGGTCCATCGGTTACAACCACGGTCCCTGTAGGAGCTCACCGAGGTTACGAGGCCAGCGATGGCGGAGTATCAGACATACCGTGACCGCTGGCCTCGTAACCTCGGTGAACTCCTGCAGGACGGGGGCAAACCATTACATTGAATGAGTTGTCGTCAGCGGTGGACTTGAGATCAATGCCCAAAAAGGCCGGTGTCGGACTTCTTGGCTTTCTTGTCGGCGCGCTTTTCATCGGCGGTTTTGACGGGCTTTTTCTTTGCCGCTTTCTTTGAATCCATACCTTTGCTCATGATGCGTGCTCCAGGGTCAAGGATCTGGCCTCTGTTATACACCTATTCGACGCTATTATACGTCGCCATTCCTGACGCCCCGCGAAGTGCGCCCTGCCCCCATGTCCGACATTGAGTTATGCCCACTACCGTTGATCTGCCAGCCACTGCTGGACAAGTTTTACCGCGCTCATCGTTCGCCAATGCGCTCCTCTGGCGCGGCGCAGATGTGGGTGGCCAGGCAGCAGGAAATTATCGGCGCGCTGAGTCTCACGCCGGTTACTGACGGGCATTGGTTGACGGGATTATTCGTCGCGCCGCAATGGCGAAGTCAGGCAATTGCCGGGAGATTGATTGCGCGGGCGCTGGAGGATTTGACCGGGCCGGTCTGGCTGTTTTGCCATCCTGAACTCGTAGCGTTTTATGAACGATCAGGCTTTACGCCAGCCAGCGAATTGCCAACGGTGCTAGCGGAAAAGCTGACGAGGTATCAGCGCACCAAGGAGTTGCTGGCGATGCAGTGGAAGCGTTAGAGATTGACCTGTAGGAGCTGCCGAAGGCTGCGATGGCGGCATGTCAGGATAAAGCTTCGCAGCCTTCGGCAGCTCCTACAAAAAAAGCATTCCAATCCACAGCGCGGATGCACGCTGCCTAAGCGTTATTCATCCGCATTCGGGTCCATATCAGGAAACATCACGTCCATGAAACCGAACTTGCTGAAATCGGTAATACGCGAAGGATAAAGGCGGCCAATCAGGTGATCGCATTCGTGCTGAACCACGCGAGCGTGAAAGCCATGAGCTTCGCGCTGGATCGGCTGGCCGTCCGGATCGAAGCCTTCGTAACGGATGCTTTGATAGCGATCAACTGCACCGCGCAACCCAGGCACGGACAGGCAACCCTCCCAGCCCTCTTCCAGATCGGAACCCAGCGGCGTAATAACCGGGTTGAGCAAGATGGTCTGAGGCACCGCTTCGGCGTCCGGGTAGCGCTCGCTGTGCTCGAAACCGAAGATCACCAGTTGCAGATCAACCCCAATCTGTGGCGCAGCCAGACCAACGCCACCCACACTCTCCATGGTTTCAAACATATCGGCGATCAGGGTCTTGAGCTCAGTGCTGCCGAACATCGAAGTGGGCACAGGTGGAGCGATGCGCAAGAGGCGCTCATCGCCCATTTTCAAGATGGTACGGATCATACGGGCGGGACTCCGTAGCGAAAAAACGTCATCGTGCCACAGTCTTGCTCAGGATTCCCCAGCCTTGGCAGGCAACGGCACAGAATGATCACGCCCGAGGCCGGATACGTGCTGCTTCTCCGTGGACTCCAGCGCGCCGTCACCCTCGACCTTTTCGCCTTTGTCTTTGCCTTCTGCCGACATGTGCTCAACCACTGCATTCATCTCGGCCCCCAGCAACAGCACGGCTGCGGAGATATAGAAATACAGCAGCAGGACGATGATGGCGCCAATGCTGCCGTACATGGCGTTGTAGTCGGCGAATGTCTTGACGTAATAACCGAAGCCCAATGACGCGAGGATCCACACCACCACCGCCAACACAGAGCCTGGGGTGATAAAGCGAAACTCCTGCTTCACGTCTGGCATGACGTAATAAATCAAAGCGACGGCGACCATCAGCAACATCACAATCAGCGGCCAGCGCAAGATAGTCCAAAGCGTAACGATGAAGTCTTCCATGCCAATTTGCGCGGCAATCCAGTTCATCACTTGCGGCCCGGTGACCATCAACGCGGCCACCGCGAGCATCATCATGGCGATGCCAATGGTGTACGCCACCGACAGGGGAATGCGCTTCCATACGGGGCGGCCTTCAACCACGTCATACGCGGCATTCATCGCGCTCATCATCAAACGCACGCCCGCTGAAGCGGTCCATAGCGCGATCACGATACCGATCGAAAGCAGGCCACCTTTGGATTGCTGAAGCTGATCAATCACCGGGTTGACCTGTTCAAGCGCCTGGGGTGGCAGCACCAGTTCCGATTGCAGGCGTAGCCAAGAGAAAAAGTCAGGAAGATGCAGGAAGCCGATCAGGGCGATGAGAAACAGCAGGAAAGGAAACAGCGAAAACAACATCTGGTAGGCCAACGCTGATGCATAGGTAGACATCTCGTCATCGAGAAACTCGCTGACCGTACGTACCATCACCTTGCCCAGTGGCAGTTGGCGCAATTCCGGGAAAATCATGGCGTCTCCTTCGCTACATAACTGACGCAGCTTACACATTCACATTGAGGGGCACTGCGTCTCTTGCACAAGCTGTTCGCAGATAATGGCGTTTTACCTTAATTGAGTGGACTGGACGGCCTGTAAAAGGTTTCAAAACCTTAATTTCAAAGGCTGAAAATGACAACGGCCATCCGAAGATGGCCGTTGCTCAATACCAGGATTATCCCGGAGGGTCAGGCTTATGCCTTGTCGACGCCTTTTTTCACGGCGTCTTTGGCATTGCCTTTGGCTTGCTGGGCTTCGCCTTTGACTTCCTGCGCCTTGCCTTCAGCTTTCAGTTTGGAGTTGTCGGTCGCCTTACCCACGCCTTGCTTGACGTTACCGACGGCTTCGTTAGCCATGCCTTTAACTTTATCGCCAGTGCTGCTCATAGGTTTTACTCCGCAGAATCAATGAGAGGTCATCGCCTCGACGTAAAGATTGACCTGCCGCTTTTGCACAGAGTTTCAACTATTTGCATGGGCGTGATAACCGTTCGTCTGCTGCTCATGAGCCGATGAAAGCCAGCTTGATGAAACTTTGCCTTTAAGTTTGTGCGGCAACCCACGAGAATGCGCAACGCAATCCGGCTCAGTCGGGCACAGCCCGTCGCGCTGAATACAACGATCCGCAGGAACATTATGAAACTCGATAAAAAGCAGGCCATCGCACGCCGGAACCAGCAACTGGGCGGTGCCGTGCTGGGAACCAACAACACCCACTTCGCAACCCTGAACACCAACAAGAACATTTGGTGGTTCGACCTGCCGGTCCCGCGTCTGGCGGTGGGGCAATACGAATGGGTGCATCTGCTACTGTACACGCCGAGCAGCGATCAGTTGCTGCACCTGAAAGTCACTACAGTGTTCCTGCGTGATCACATGGAAGGTCTGGTGATCCGCAATAAAGGCCAGCGCAAGTCCACCGTCAGCCTGGAGCTGAGCGCAGACAAGGATTCGTATTTGAAGGATGTGAGACCGCTGGGTGCAAATCTGAGCTTTGCGGATTTCCTGCAGCCCTGATGCCTTGAACTGCGTAACGCTGTCGCGCAACAAACGCGGCGCCCTGTGGGAGTGAGCTTGCTCGCGATTCGGTCATTGGATCGACGAATTTATCGCCAGGACCGACGTGATCGCGAGCAAGCTCACTCCTACAGGTCTTGTGGTTGCTGCATTGCCCCAGACAGAAAAGCATTCCAGTCCGATGATGCGATAGCCATCAAGCAACCCGTCGAGCAACCAGAAACCCCACCGTACCCGCCACCGCCGACGCAAACGTGCCCCACGCCAGATCCACCAACGCCAACTGCGCAGGCCAGCCTTGCAGCGTGGCCCAGTTGGTCAGGTCATAGGTGCCATAAGCCACCAGCCCCGTGAGCGCACTGCGTTTGGCGGCATGGCTGACGCTTTCGCGACGCAGCCCCGACTGCACCGCCAGCAAGAGCAGGCCAAAGGCGTACAGCAAGTAAAACACCACAGCCGGCGCAATCACGGGCTTGTCGAGCATCAAAGGCCCCAACCAGGCCCGGTAGCTTGGCCCCATCAACACGCCCAGCCAGATACCGTCCAGAATCAGGAATGCCAGCAAGATGCTGAAGTAAGCCGTGAGATTTCTTTTCATGGAAGGCGTCCTTGTCTGAGTTGATCCGCATGGCGCGGCACGCCCTGATGAGCATTGACGGGTTGGACCCCATGCCAGGCAGGAACGATCCATCGTCCCTGCTTTAACCGATGAACGTCAGACCAGCTCGATGCGGTCTGCGTGGATCACGATCTGGCCTTGCTTGTACAACGCACCAATGGCTTTCTTGAAATTGCCTTTGCTGACGCCGAACAGGTTGCTGATGACCTGCGGATCGCTCTTGTCACTGACCGGCAATACACCGTTGTTTTCCTTCAGCTTGCCGAGGATCTTGCTGTTCAGGCTGCTGGCGGCTTGCTCGCCCACGGGCTGCAGGCTCAGGCTGATGTTGCCATCCGTGCGGACTTCCTTGATGTAGCCCTTTTCCTGCTTGCCGGCACGCATGAACTTGAAGACTTCGTTCTTGTGGATCAGGCCCCAGTGCTTATTATTGATAATCGCCTTGAAGCCCATGTCTGTCGCTTCAGCCACCAGCAAGTCCACTTCCTGACCCACGCTGTAACTGGCAGGTGTCTTATCCAGATAACGGTCCAGACGCGCAGTGGCGGTGATGCGGCGGGTGTGTTTGTCCAGATAGACATGCACCACGCAGTAATCGCCCGCCTGCAGGGTGCGCTTCTCTTCCGAGTAAGGCAGCAGCAGATCCTTGGGCAGTCCCCAATCCAGAAACACACCGATGCTGTTGACTTCAACCACCTTCAGGCTGGCGAACTCACCGACCTGAACCTTGGGTTTTTCTGTGGTGGCCAGCAGCTTGTCTTCGCTGTCCAGATAAATGAAAACGTTAAGCCAGTCTTCATCTTCGCTGGGAATATCCTTGGGGATATAACGATTAGGCAGCAGAATTTCGCCGTCCGCCCCGCCATCCAGATACAGACCGAAGTTAGTGTGTTTAACCACTTGCAAGCTGTTGTAACGCCCAATTAAAGCCATGTGCAAATACCCTCATTACGTGGGCGGCATTCTACCCGAGTTTGCGTCCAATGATGCTGGCGTAGAACGGGGTCAGGCTGGCCAGGAAAAAGACTGGAAAAATCAGCCACTTGTCTCAGGCTGACGAGCCCGGAATACGCTCCATTCGTCAGGTGCCAAAGCATTTGAGGAGCCCGATATCCGGATAAACGCACATTCTTCTGCAAATAACTTATCAATTAAAACAACCGGTTAGCCCGACACCATTAATTATTTAGCCCCTGAATCCCGATAATTATGCGCTGTTTTTAAGGGGATATTTCCCAAGCAATTGTCAAGCTATTCGTGTACCATTGCTGGCCGTATTAAGTTTATATAGGTTAATGGCAGCCATGCGCGTAAAAGCATCCAACTCGAAAGCAAAGCCAGCTCCAGCCGTTGAAACGAGCGACTCGATCAACGCCCAGATTGCTGCTTTCCTCAAGTCCGGTGGCGAAATTCAGCAGATTGCCAAAGGCGTCAGCGGCCAGACTTTCGGCCCGTCCAAACAGATTACCCTCGGCAAGAAGTAATTCTTCCCCCGCTCCAGTTGTCGATCTCTTTGCGTCTTGGCTCTCAAGACGCCAGAGCTTGCTAACCTTCGTTGCAACCAGCCGTTTTCAACCTGACTGCCAAAGCCATTGCCTTCCCCATTGCCTAGTTGTCCGGCGACGGGCAGGATGATGTCTCGAAGCCAGCCTTTGCGGAATGCACGAATGAAGAACTGGATGCTGTTCGGCGCACTGATCTACCTGACGGGTTGCGCATCTCACAACTGCAACACGGTTCCTGATGACGACCACCCTTCGGGCAGTGATTGTCGGGCAGAACACTTGCTGTATCAGAACGACATGCTGCAAGCCAAGTTGTTGATCAGTGAAGCCGATCGGGAAAATTACGAGCTGGCTGAAGCGATGTTGCGCCGTGCGGGTGTAAATGATGCGTCTGGCGAGGCCGAGTTTTACCTGGCGGTGCTATTGATTCGTCAACAATCGGATCAGCCTCGCGTCATCGAATTGCTTGAAGATGCAGCTGATCAAAAGCATCCGCTGGCTATCGCGCTGCTTTCCCAGCAACTCAGCATGACGGATCAGAAAAAGTCTGAAGCCTACCGCGCCGAGTACGCAGAACTGGACGTAGCCAAGAGTGGCTACCCCTCTTTCGATCAGGCATTGGTGGTTATTCGAGGCTTGATCATCCCGCAGGCTCAGGCGACCGCTTCGAACTGATTCTCACGTGGATCGACGAACGGTCTTCGCTCTACGACTTTCGTAGGTATGCTGCGAGGCTCTAGATCGCGGTTCCCCATGTTTTTCCTGTTGGGCCTTTGGCCATTTCAACCTGCCCCCTCCGTAACATGAAGGAGTGAGCACGATGCTCAATTTTCGCTATTGCGCGCTTACCGTTAGCGCTTTACTGGTTTGTCAGCACGCATCCGCCCAGGTGATTGAGCGGGAGTTGGGGGATTTCAGCCTGAAATTAGGCACCTCGCCGACGCGCAGCATGGCCCAAGGCCTGGTGACGCAGAGCGGCTCGGGCTCATTCCACGGCGGGCTGGACCTGACCCACGACAGCGGTTTCTACTTTGGCCAATGGTCGCCCAACGTCGGCGTTACGGAAGACAGCACGCTGGAGCTCGACTCTTACATGGGCTTCAAGAAACCTTTCGACCAGACACTTGGTTATGAACTGGGCATGATCCGCTACAGCTACCCGGACACCAGCCAGATCGACACCCACGAGTTTTACGCCGGCCTGCGTATCCTCGACAGCCGGGTCGGCGCAGCCTTCAGCAATGACATTGGCCGACGCGACAGCACCCTGATCGTTGACCTGGGCGGCATCGAACAGTTAGGGCTCGGGATCCGCATGCAGTACGCCAACCATCAGTACGATGCGCCGCAACAAATCTCGGATGGCAGTATCGTCACCAGTTTCAATGACTGGTCGCTGAACCTGTCCCGCCCGTGGCTGGGCATGGACATGAATCTGATCTACAGCGGCTCCAGCCTGACAGGCAGCGACTGCAGCGCGTACAGCGGGCATAACCCTAATTGCGAGGGCACCTTTACCCTCAAGGCCGTGCGCTCATTCTTCTGATGCAGTGAACTGCTACTCTTTGGCCCGCTCTACACAAACAGGCAGGTCCACTGAGGAGTCGTTATGCGCACCCCGTACAAAGCCTTCATTTCGTTGTTGATGGCGCTGTTCATCCTTGGCGGCTGCACGCGCATCGGGCTGGCGTATCGCAATCTGGACATCATCATTCCCTGGTCGCTCAGCGACTACCTGGAGATGAATGCCTCACAAAAAGACTGGTTTGACGAGCGCCTCAAAGAACATTTGAGCTGGCACTGCACGACGCAATTGCCCGGTTATCTGGGCTGGCTGGATCGATTGCAGCGAATGGTCGAGACCAATCAGGTTACCCATGATGGGCTACAGGCCAGGACTGACGAAGCGAAGCTGGCGATTGCGCAGATATCACAACAAATAACGCCTTCAGCAGTGGAATTGCTCGCCCAACTGGACGACAAACAAGTGTTGGAGATGCAGAACGCGTTCGCCAAGGACCAGCGCAAACGCGAGAACGAATTCCTCAAAGAACCACTGCCCAGACAGATCAGTGATCGTGCAGAGCGTATGGAAAAGCGCCTGAGCCCGTGGCTCGGCAAGCTAAACGCGACCCAGCAACAACGCATTCAAAGCTGGTCAGAGTCGCTCGGCGAACAGAACCGTGCCTGGCTCGACAATCGCGCGAATTGGCAGAGGCTGTTTGTCGCTACGGTTCAGGACCGTAAGGCACCGGACTTCTCCAAAAAGATCGCCAAGCTGTTGCAGGATCGCGAGACATTCTGGACGCCTGAATATCGCGAGGCTTATGACCGTACTGAGCAAGCGGCCATCTCATTATTGGTGGACTTGATGGCGCAAAGCACGCCTGAACAGCGCCAGCGCCTGCTGGGCAAGATTGCAGATACCAGAAAGGACTTTACGGATTTGAGCTGCCTGAAGGCGGCTCAGGCAAGCTGAGACAGTCGGGCATGCAACCACTGTCTCCCTGCGGATTAGTCACTGTAGGAGTGAGCTTGCTCGCGATAGCGTTCAGGCAATCACTAAATACATGACTGGACATCCGCTATCGCGAGCAAGCTCACTCCTACAGAGATGCGTTTCAATTCAGCGGCTTGCGGGCATTTCTCAAGCAATCTGCGCTTTGGCCGCAACCTCTTCAAAGATCGACGGATCAAGGGCATCAGCCTGTTCATCCAACACCTGACGCGGGTGGTCATTGCCCGGGATGCTGCTGTCGATCAGCGCCAGTAACTGTGCGCCGAGAGGCGTCAGGATGAAGTTTTCGCCGTTACCGCCCTCCGCTTCCGGCCGCGACTGGATGAATCCACGGTCCAGCAGCAGCTTCTCGTATTCACCGGCAATGGCTTTCAGATGGTCCAGATTGCCCACGGGCTCACCTGCGGCAGCCGCTGCAGCGGCGTGCTCCTCGGCATACTTGCGGGGCTTGAAGGTATCGTCGGCGCTGTTTTGTACCTCATGCAGCAAGCGTTCAACGAGGTCCCAGTCATAAGGCTTGTCCATTGTTATTATCTCCAGTCAACGTGGGTAAACGCCCTGACGACTTCCGGCGTTCGGACGTGTTGCTGAAGCTGTGACCCATGTCATCGCTCACCGTTCATCACCAGCCTCCCGGCGGTCGCGCTGAACTTTTGCCGAAAATGCTCGCTCAACCGCATAAGCCCAATGGAATCAGAGGCGCTTATGAAAATCCTGTTGAGTCTGACGGCGGCAATCAATTTGCTGACAGTCGTCCCTGCTTTTGCCTGTACCCCGGACGAGGCGACGGCAAAGCGTGAGCAATTGGCGATGGAAGTCCAGAAGCTCACCGAACGAAACCCGACCAAGGCCAAAGAGATCAACGACGAGCTGCAGAAGATGGACCTGAAAAGCGAAGCGGCAGAGCTGCCTGACAAATGCCAACTGATTGATCAGCGGCTCAAGGAGTTGAGTACGGCGGAGAGGAAGGTGGAGTGAGTTAAAGCCTGAGCCACCCCGTCAGGCCCTCTCGCCAACAAGTTGCCTCCTACCCGACACCGCGTTTTACGGTAGGAGCGAACTTGTTCGCGAAGGGCAGGACATCGGTTTATTCAGCCGCAGGCGTCTCTGTCTTGCGCTTCTTCAGCGGTGCCATGCCGTCTTTGCTGACCAGCGACAGGGCGTCGGTCTTCGGCCGGTTGGCTATTTTGCGTTTGGTAGGAGCCTTGGCGCCGGTTTTCTTCTTGTCGCCTTTGGCGTCGGTCTTTTTCTTCTTCACGCCGACCGCTTTACCTGAAGCCTTGACCTTCTTCGGCCCGCCGTAGCTGCCTTTGACTTCCTTGATGGTGCGGCGTTCGAAGCTCTGCTTGAGGTAGCGTTCAACACTGGACATCAGGTTCCAGTCACCGTGACAGATCAGTGAAATCGCCAGGCCTTCTGCACCGGCACGACCGGTACGGCCGATACGGTGTACATAGTCATCACCGCTGCGTGGCATGTCGAAGTTGATCACCAGATCCAGGCCTTCAACGTCCAGACCACGAGCCGCTACGTCGGTGGCGACCAGTACCTTGGTACCGCCCTGCTTCAGACGGTCGATGGCAGCCTTGCGGTCCTTCTGATCCTTGTCGCCGTGCAGCACGAAAGCTTTGTAGTCCAACGCCACCAAACGGCCGTACAGGCGGTCAGCCAAGGCTTTGGTATTGGTGAAGATGATTGCCTTCTGATACGTCTCATTGGCCAGCAGCCAGTGGACGATCTGCTCTTTGTGGCTGTTGTGATCCGCCGTGATGATCTGCTGACGCGTACCGGAGGCCAGTTCACTGACGCTGTTAACCTGCAAGTGTTGCGGGTTGTTCAGCACCTTGCCGATCATTTCACGCAGACCTGCGCCACCGGTCGTAGCCGAGAACAGCAAGGTTTGCTGACGGTTGGCGCACTCATTGGCCAGACGCTCGACATCTTCGGCAAAGCCCATGTCCAGCATGCGGTCAGCTTCGTCGAGGACCAGCACTTCAACATTCTTCAGATCCAGGTTGCCTGCATTCAGTTGCTCCAACAGGCGCCCCGGCGTACCGATGAGAATGTCCGGAACCTTGCGCAGCATTGCGGCCTGAACCTTGAAGTCCTCACCGCCAGTGATCAAACCGGATTTGATGAACGTGAACTGCGAGAAACGCTCGACTTCCTTGAGGGTCTGCTGCGCCAGTTCACGGGTCGGCAGCAGGATCACGGCACGAATGTCGACGCGAACCTTGGCCGGACCCATCAGGCGATTGAGGATCGGTAATACGAATGCAGCAGTCTTGCCGCTACCGGTTTGCGCCGTCACCCGCAGATCACGCCCTTCCAGCGCCAGAGGTATGGCCGCAGCTTGCACTGGCGTCGGCTCGACAAAGTTAAGCTCGGCCACGGCTTTAAGCAGGCGTTCATGCAGGGCGAATTGGGAAAACACGGGTGTTACCTCGACGAAATACAAAAATACGGCGCATAGCGTAACGGTTTCGGGCGCCTGAGCCGAGTTTCTTTACTACCAACGGCCGATTTTGTTACGCAATTTGCCAACGTAACCCATTATCAGGGCCATGAATGTTCTAATTGCCGCGCTTTTTTCTTCAGGATTCGCAGACACCCCATGGATATTCAATCGTTATGGCTTCGCGCTCAGGAACTCTGGGCTGTGCTGGATCAACACCCGATTTTGCATGCCAGCCTCGGGCTGTTGTTGCTGCTGGTCGTGGCGCTGGTATCGGGGCGTCTGGCGCGCTTTCTGATCCTCCATGCCACGAAAATACTGGGTCGTCAGCCCGCGCTGCACTGGGTCAATGATTTACGCCACAACAAGGTCTTTCACCGACTGGCGCAAATGGTCCCTTCGCTGATCATCCAGTTTGGCTTGAATCTGGTGCCTGACCTCAGCAAAACCGGTCAGAACGTCATCGGCAACATCGCCCTGGCCTTCACCATTCTGTTCATGACACTGGCCGTGGGAACGCTGCTCAACGCGCTGCTCGATATCTATGCCCGCACCACTCACGCCCGTACACGCTCGATCAAAGGCTACGTGCAACTGGCAAAGATGATTCTGTATATCTTTGCCGCGATCATCATTGTTGCGACCCTGATCGACCGTTCGCCGCTGCTGCTGCTCTCGGGTCTGGGCGCCATGTCGGCTGTGATTCTGTTGGTCTACAAGGACACGCTGCTGTCGTTCGTCGCCAGCGTGCAACTGACCAGCAACGACATGCTGCGGGTCGGCGACTGGATCGAAATGCCGCAAGTCGGTGCCGATGGTGACGTGGTGGATATCACCCTGCACACGGTCAAGGTGCAGAACTTCGACAAAACCATCGTTTCTATCCCCACTTGGCGCCTGATGTCCGAGTCGTTCAGAAACTGGCGCGGCATGCAGCAATCCGGTGGACGGCGCATCAAACGCAGCCTGTTTATCGACGCCAGCGGTGTGCGCTTCGTGCGCGACGATGAGGAGTTGCAACTGAGTCAGGTCTACCTGCTCACCGACTACATCAGCCGCAAACAGGCCGAACTGCTGGCTTGGAATCAGGCTCAGGGTAACGTGGCAGCCCTTTCAGCCAACCGCCGACGCATGACCAACATCGGCACCTTCCGCGCTTACGCCCTGGCCTACCTGAAGAGCCATCCCGATATTCACCCGGACATGACCTGCATGGTCCGTCAGCTGGAAGCTACGTCCCAGGGCGTGCCGCTGGAAATCTACTGCTTTACCCGCACCACCGTCTGGGCAGAATACGAGCGCATTCAAGGCGATGTTTTCGATTACCTGCTGGCGGTACTGCCGGAGTTCGGGCTAGGGGTTTATCAGCAGCCGAGTGGTTCGGATATGCGGTCGGGGTTGGCGGGACATGCTGAAACGACGACGCTTTGAGAACAGCAGACATGGCCAGCTCCAGGGCTGGCCACTTTTGTCGCGGGGATCACATTTTAAAACTGGCAGCGGACGCATCACCGATCAAAGCCTGCTCGACGGGAGCATAGAGACTGCGAACATGAGCCACAAGAAATGCCCAGAACGCGGGATCATTCACCGTTTGTAAAACCAGTTGCGAAGGCAAAAAGCGGGTCATCTCCTTGCGAAAATCGGTCGCCACCGCCGGATCGTTATCCAGCAAATCCATACGCTCTTTGAGCAAGGTCAAAAAAGCTGCTACTTCGCACTTATGGTCGTGCAACTTATTGCCTATCAATGCGAATGCCGGGATTACGCTCTGCTGACGTAACCAGACCATATCCCACAAGTCGCGGTTTTTGATTCTGTTGGGACGCAGAGCAAAAGCCACGATTTTGTCGGCGTAGATTTCTTCCCGTGTCTCGGCCTGAAGTATCAACCCACTGGTGCCCATGTCGACACCGTACGGATTGAGCAGCAGCATTGGCTGGGGCTGATAGCTGGGGATTGAGCACACATCGATGTTGATACGCTGGGCAGGCAAGTCCTTGCGTCCAGGCCTTGTCTGGATTTTCAACTTCCAGGTCTCAACATTGCCCTCTTCGCGAACAGGCTCACTGATCTGTACCTCAAGTCCATATTTGGCTTCAAGGCTTGAGACAAGTACCCGCGCCAGTTCGGCCAGACTTTGGCGGCTGAAATCGGCACCGCCAGTAAAGTCCAGATCCTCACTTAAACGATTCGAACCATAACAGGCGCGAAGGCAGGTCCCGCCAATAAAGGTCAACGTGGCGAGCATCCCGGCGGAGCTAAGTGCCAGCATGATGTCGTGATGCAATAATTCTTTTTCAACCACCACGCGCAACGGTGCGAGGTCCTGCCTGTTCTTGAGCGCTTCGTTCACCAACTCGTCAAATAAGCTCATCAGCGGCACTCCAGTCGATCAGATCCATTTTTCGTTTCGCGGCCTTCATGTCGCGCAACGCTTGTCTTGGCGACGCTCGCCATAATCGGCAGGCTGCGTCGTAATGAATATGGCCCACGAGGGTCTGTGGCGTTTGGCGGGTATGTACGAACTCGATGCTGCCCCACTTGCCACATGAAATCGTGCTGCTACGCCCCGAAGACATCAGAGTGATCCACTGGATCGGGATTTGCGAAATGACCCCGACGTCGCTCAACGCTGTTTCCAGGCTGATGTAATTAAACTGTTGGGCGCGGAGCCTCGCGGCGACATGAAACAAAACCAGACCAGAGTCAGGTTTGGCAGGCTCGAACAGATAAAGTCCACGGCAGACCCGGGACAGGTATCCATCCGAAGCTGCGCGGCTCAATAAGGCCTTATAGGCCCCTGTGGAGATGTCAGGAAGCAATGCCCTGAGGTCGTCTGGCGTGAAAAGATAGCGCTCTGGAGTCGCAAATTGAGTCAGCCGCTGTATCAATCGCCGCATGGGTTGAAGCGTATCGGGAGAAATATCCATGCCACAGACTCAACAGAAAGTTACAACAAATGTAACTTACCGTTGAGTCCTCTACAACAACCTAAAACTTTTGGACGCATGAATCAGCTCAGTACACGCCTGCGTACAAGCCCAAGCCGACTCACCCACAGCGACACCAGAATCAGTACCCCGCCAAAAGCCAGACGACCCAGCGGTTCGTCCTGATTCCAGATCAGCAGATTAATCAGCAACCCGACCGGCACATGCAGAACGTTGAATACGGCCAGGGTACCGCCGTTCACAAGGCACGCACCTTTGTTCCACCAATACATCCCCAAGGCCGTGGAGCAAAACCCGAGGAACAGCAGCACCGCCCATTGATCCGCTGCGTCTGGCAGACGCTGCGGATTGCCAAACATCAGGAATGCGGGCAATGCAATGATCAGCGCGCCGAGGTAGAAGTAGCCAAAACGCCGGTAATGCGGCAGGTCGCTGGGGTAGCGGGCGACCAGATGTTTGTACAGTACCTGACCTGCGGCGTAGGTGAAGTTGGCCACTTGCAGCAACAGGAAGCCGCCGAGGAAGTTGCCGTCGATGCCGTCCCAGCGGATAACCCCTGCGCCCAGTACGGCCACCAATGCAGCCACGAGCGCCCACGGGTTGAAGCGCCGATTGAGCGCGTCTTCGATCAGGGTTACATGCAGGGGCGTGAGGATGGTGAACAGCAAGACTTCCGGCACGGTCAGCACCCGGAAGCTCAGGTACAGGCACACGTAGGTGATACCAAATTGCAGAGCTCCGATGACCAGCATGCCACGCATGAAGCCCGGTTCCACCCGGCGCCACTGGGTCAGCGGGATGAAGACCAGCCCGGCCAGCACAACGCGGATCAGCACGGCGAAGTAGCTGTCGACATGCCCTGCCAGAAAAACGCCAATCAGGCTGAATGAAAACGCCTGAATCAGCGTCACGATAAGTAGATAACCCATGAGCACTCCCCCTGTAGAAGGCGGCGACCTTAGCGGGTGAGGGGTTGGGGTGTCTATTTCAATAACGCCTGCGACTCATACGCGACTTGGATAGCGCAGTGTCAGTTGCACAGCGGGCCTTCGACGTCCGGTTTCGCCGGTCGACCGCCTTTGTAGATTTCCGGTGCTTTTCCCTACCGAGATAGTACGAACACCGCGAATCGAGCGTCGGAAGGCTGAGTGGAGGTGCCGTGGTGTGGGGGGCTCGGCAAGGGTTGCGAGCGGGCGCCGGTGGGGCCGGGGGGGCGCCGGGGCGGGGGGCCCCCCCCCGGTGGCGGGACGAAGGCACCCCCGCGAAGCAGGGGCCGTACGTCAGCGATAAATGGTTTCCCCCCTTTGCCGAAACAAAGGGGGTCGACCGTCAGGGCGAAACCAGACGGAGGAGCACCACAGTGCAATTGAACGCGCGCAATATCAGCCGCGCAAAAGCAACAAAATTATTCCTTACTCAAATCCACCAAAGGCTCCCGACGCACCTCGGTCGCACGCCCAGCCTGAATATCCTTGACCTTGCCCAGAGCCGTATCGACCGCAGCTTTATCCGCCAACAAGCTGTAGCTGATCTCAAACTGGCGTTGTTCTTTAGGCCCAATGGTCGGCACCAGATTCAGCGGCCGCTGATAACGACGGTTGTAAGAGAAGCTGGTACCTGGCTCCAGCCCCGTCACATAGCCCTGACCTTTGGTATCGGTGTTTTTCCACAGCGAAAACACCGGCAACTGCTGGGTGTTGAAGCCCAGCGACACGCCCAGACTGCCGCCTTTGTTATGCAGGACTGCCAGGGTCTCGCCTTTGGCATCGCCGTAAGGCACCACGTTGTAGACGGTCTCGTCATAGTCGGGCGTTGGCGCACGATAGGTTTGCCAGTCACCAAGGTCACCCTTGGCTTTCTCGTTGAACGGTGACACCTGCTTGACCGGCGCCTCGAAACGAGCGCCCTGCTCCAGAAACGGCGTGCTGAAGTTGCTGTGATACAACGCCTGATATTCCTTCGGGTAATCCCCGTTGTTGGTCAACGTGTCGTTAAGCGTGAAACGGGTACTGCCCGCCTCGGTCACCAGTTCGGTCTGCACCGAGAAATCGACCTTCTTGAACGCCTGTTCCTTCAGTTCGCCTTTCAGGCGGATCGCATAGGGTGGTTTTTCGTCGATGTGCAAGGTCACCTTGCTGGCCGGAATGTTCGCCGCGCGGCCGTGAAGGGTCAGCAGCTCGCCGTTATCCATGCCCGGATGCCCGACCCATTCATAACCACAGCGCGTCACCAGCTCATTGAAGCCTTCCAGCCAGCCAAGACCGCCCCGGCCATTGAGTTCGATAAAGGCAGGATTGACGACTTCCTGCACGGGCGAGTCCCAGCCCATACGCACGTCACCGACGGATGCTTGCAGCACGTTCATGCCGCGAGTGGGCACCACTGAAAGCTTCATCGTGCCATTGTCGATATCGATCACGCTCACGCCTTCCTGCCGACCGCCATGCAGGGTGCGCATCGTTACGGAAAAAGGCTTGTCGGTTTTGACACCTAGCTGGGCGCTGGTGATTTGCTGATTCTGGGCAGGTTTATCGGTGTCGAGCAGCACGTAGTCCCATGCGGCAGCCTGTGTAGCGACGGCAATCGCACTGAGGCCGAAAAGCCAGGCAAGAGGTTTCATTGGGGTAGTCCCTATTGGAATTATTGGGTTCGCTGCAGTATCGGGCCGAATCGGATTAATCGTTTCAGCTACCGTCCGAGTCTAGTCAAACTGACGAAAAACAGGAAACGTAATTCGGAAACTCAGCACTGAAAAAAGCACGCACAAGAAAAAGCCCGATGACCACCCAAAACGGGGGTCTATCGGGCCATGCACCCAGGAGCGGGAGGTGCCAAAGGGAATTCGGTACAACCGTTGATTCAATGAAAAGCGCAGCAGTCGTTCAGATCAGGCCACCTGTGCGAGTTTGGCGACGGCCTGGTTCATGCCTTTTTCGACAAAGTCACCGCCCATGTTCAGACCTTCAGCATGGACAAAAGTGACATCGTGAATGCCGATGAAACCCAGCACCTGACGCAGGTACGGTTCCTGATGGTCCAGGCTGCTACCGGCGTAGATACCGCCGCGAGCGGTGAGGACAATGGCGCGCTTGCCAACCAACAGGCCCTGCGGACCCGTTTCACCGTATTTGAAGGTCACGCCAGCACGCAGCACATGGTCCAGCCACGCCTTGAGCGTGCTCGGAATAGCGAAGTTGTACATGGGCGCGGCCAGCACCAGTACATCAGCAGCAACCAGTTCGTCGGTCAGCAGATCGGAACGCTCCAGTGCGGCTTGCTCGTTGGCCGTGCGCTGATCAGCGGGCTTCATCCAGCCGCCCAGCAATGTCGAGTCCAGGTGCGGCACCGGGTCCTTGGCGAGATCACGAACCGTCACCTGATCAGCCGGATGCGCAGCCTGCCATTGGCCAATGAATTGCTGAGTCAATTGGCGGGAAACCGAATCTTGCTGACGGGCGCTGCTTTCGATGATGAGGACGCGGGACATAATCTGTGGCTCCAACGAAGAGATATGTGTTCGATGGAGTGAAGGTTAAGCGTGAACATATCGATTAAAAAGCGTAAAAAACTGCTACAAAGCATCTAATAATTTGTTTTATTCAAAAGCTGGTTTACCCTGAAACCTTATCTCCTGACTGCCTGTAGGAGCTGTCGAGCCCCGCGCGGCGGGGGGGGTACCATGGGCGGCCAAACCCCAACA
>NZ_JBTOQI010000010.1:0-131994 GCF_055283875.1 Pseudomonas sp. HP_14
TGTTGCGCGCGCCCCCCTCGGCGGCCTGCATTTTATTCATTACCCCCACCCCCCCCCCCCCCCCCCCCCCCCACCCCCACTCCTACAGGCCTGGTCGATTGAAAGCACAAACCCCAATCTACGACTAATGTCGCTCTAATACTAAGGTCGTCTGGAGCGCTTGCCAGACCGGACTAAAGTGCAAGACGTGACATCTCATCTGTGCTGCGAGGACAAAAACAATGAACGACAGCATTTACCTCTCGATTCAAAACAGCCCCCGTTTCAAGGAGCTGGTATCCAAAAGGGAGCGGTTCGCCTGGATTCTTTCAGCGATCATGCTCGGGCTGTACGCCGCTTTCATCCTTTTGATTGCGTATGGACCACACATTCTGGGCGCTAAACTCAGCGCTACTTCGACTATTACCTGGGGAATGCCGATTGGGGTCGGCCTGATCGTGTCTGCTTTTGTGCTGACCGGCATCTATGTTCGTCGTGCCAACGGTGAATTCGATGACCTGAACAACGCCATCCTGAAGGAGGCACAGCAATGATCGGGCGTCTATCTGCAGCATTCGGCCTGGCCGCCTTCGCACCGTCGCTCTGGGCGGCCGATGCATTGACCGGCGCTGTGCAAAAGCAACCGTTGAACACCTCGGCGATCGTCATGTTCCTGGTGTTCGTCGCGTTCACGCTGTACATCACCTACTGGGCATCGAAGAAAAACAAGACAGCCTCGGACTACTATTCAGCAGGCGGCAAGATCACCGGTTTTCAAAACGGCCTGGCCATTGCCGGTGACTACATGTCAGCGGCATCCTTCCTGGGTATTTCCGCACTGGTGTACACCTCTGGTTATGACGGCCTGATCTACTCGATCGGCTTCCTGGTGGGCTGGCCGATCATTCTGTTTCTGATCGCCGAGCGTCTGCGTAACCTGGGCAAATACACCTTTGCTGACGTGGCCTCTTATCGCCTCAAGCAGAAAGAAATTCGCACCCTGTCCGCCTGCGGTTCGCTGGTAGTGGTTGCGTTCTACCTGATCGCGCAGATGGTTGGCGCAGGCAAGCTGATTCAGTTGCTGTTCGGGCTGGACTACACCGTTGCGGTGATTCTGGTCGGTATCCTGATGTGCCTGTATGTGCTGTTTGGCGGCATGCTGGCCACCACCTGGGTACAGATCATCAAGGCTGTCATGCTGCTCTCCGGTGCGTCGTTCATGGCGCTGATGGTAATGAAGCACGTGAACTTCGACTTCAACATGCTGTTTGCCGAGGCGGTCAAGGTTCACCCTAAAGGTGAAGCGATCATGAGCCCGGGCGGTCTGGTGAAAGATCCGATTTCGGCGTTCTCTCTGGGCCTGGCGCTGATGTTCGGTACCGCAGGTCTGCCACACATCCTGATGCGCTTCTTCACCGTGAGCGATGCTAAAGAAGCGCGCAAGTCGGTGTTCTACGCAACGGGCTTCATAGGTTACTTCTACATCCTGACCTTCATCATCGGCTTCGGCGCGATCCTGCTGGTCAGCACCAACCCGGCGTTCAAAGATGCAGCGGGCGCTCTGTTGGGTGGTAACAACATGGCAGCGGTTCACCTGGCCGATGCGGTCGGCGGCAGTCTGTTCCTGGGCTTCATCTCGGCAGTTGCGTTCGCCACCATTCTGGCAGTGGTTGCCGGGCTGACTCTGGCGGGTGCTTCGGCGGTATCCCACGACCTGTATGCCAGCGTGATCAAAGAGGGCAAGGCCAACGAGAAGGACGAAATCCGTGTTTCGAAGATGACTACTATTGCGCTGGCAGTGGTGGCAATCCTTCTGGGCATCGCTTTCGAAAGCCAGAACATCGCGTTCATGGTGGGCCTGGCGTTCTCCATCGCGGCCAGCTGTAACTTCCCGGTACTGCTGCTTTCGATGTACTGGAAAAACCTGACCACCCGTGGCGCCATGATTGGCGGCTGGATGGGCCTGGTCAGCGCCGTGGTGCTGATGATCCTCGGTCCGACCATCTGGGTATCGATCCTGCACAATCCGAAGGCCATCTTCCCGTACGAATACCCGGCGCTGTTCTCTATCGCCATCGCGTTCGTGGGCATCTGGTTCTTCTCTATCACCGACAAGTCGAAAGCGGCAGAGGGCGAGCGTGCCTTGTTCTATCCGCAGTTCGTACGCTCCCAGACTGGCTTGGGTGCCAGCGGCGCGTCGTCGCACTAAGCTGTCGTAAATGCTCCATAAGAAAGCAGCCTTCGGGCTGCTTTTTTGTTTGCCGTAATTCTGTAGGAGTGAGCTTGCTCGCGATTCGTTCTTTCAGTCGATGAATATGTTGCCTTTGCTGACGCTATCGCGAGCAAGCTCGCTCCTACAAGACTGTGTTTGCCGCGTGATAGTGTAGTGTCAGATAGCCCACGCTCGTTCTAAAACTGAAACCCGCTAGTTATTAGCTAATAAAAAGCCCCGCTATAAGCGGGGCTCTTTTGCTGTCTGGCGCGGGAACGTTATATCCGTCCCAGCAACACCAGAATCAGCAGGATCACCAGAACGGTACCGATGATGCCCGATGGACCGTAGCCCCAGCTACGCGAGTGCGGGAAGACTGGCAGACCGCCGATCAACAGCAGAATCAGGACGATGATAAGAATAGTGCCGATGCCCATGATGAGTTCCTTCCTTAGTTCTTGGTAAATGGCTAGAACAGTTCAAGCTTCCGCCCGATGGCATAAAGTTTGTGCTGCTTGAATGATCCGACTGTAGGCGTTCGGAAAAAGTCCATCGAAAAGGTGAGAAAGTTTACATTTTGAAAAAAGTTTATAGGGGGCAAAAACAAGTTGAACTTTAAACACCTGAAGCTGTTTCTGTTTTCGCCTTTTTGCTTGAGGACATGTACATGCTCTATCGTCTGGGCGCTGATGCTGTGTTGGTTATTCATCTACTGTTCATCGTGTTCGTGCTGTTTGGCGGGCCGCTGGTTTTGCGCTGGCGCTGGGTGATGGTTTTGCACATACCGGCGATGACCTGGGGAGCGGTGGTGGAGTTCTTCCATTTTTACTGTCCGCTTACGCCTCTGGAAAACTCGCTACGTGTCCGCGCGGGCGGGGAAGGTTATGACGGGGGATTCATCCAGCACTATCTGATTGCGTTGATTTATCCGGCAGGCCTTACCCCACAGATCCAGCTGTGGCTGGGTGCTGTAGTGCTGGTGGTCAACGCCGCAGTGTATGCCTGGATCATCCTGCGTTTATGGCGCAAGCCCACGTAGGCCGTGGGTTTGCCCGTGTCATTCAGCGCCCTGATGGTGGGTCGAAGTGATGATTTCCTTGGTTACACTGGGCTCACGCTGTAAAAACATGAGCCCCTAACCACAAGGCGTTTGTTATGCAAAATCGCATCATGATCACTGGTGCAGGTTCCGGCCTGGGTCGCGAAATCGCTTTACGCTGGGCCCGGGAAGGCTGGCGCCTGGCACTGTCTGACGTCAACGATGTCGGTTTGCAGGAAACCCTGAAAATGGTGCGGGAGGCCGGTGGCGATGGCTTCGTTCAGCGGTGCGACGTACGTGACTACAGTCAACTGACGGCGCTGGCTCAAGCGTGCGAAGAGAAGTTTGGTGGCATCGACATTATTGTGAATAACGCTGGCGTAGCTTCGGGAGGCTTCTTTAACGAACTGTCTCTGGAAGACTGGGACTGGCAGATCGCGATCAATCTGATGGGCGTGGTCAAAGGTTGTAAGGCTTTTTTGCCAATGCTTGAAGCGAGCAAAGGCAAGATCATCAATATTGCATCCATGGCTGCCCTGATGCAGGGGCCGGCCATGAGCAATTACAACGTCGCCAAGGCCGGTGTCGTGGCTCTTTCCGAAAGTTTGCTGGTTGAACTAAGTGAGCAGGAAGTGGGCGTGCATGTCGTCTGCCCGTCTTTTTTTCAGACCAATCTGCTGGACTCCTTCCGCGGCCCGACTCCGGCCATGAAAGCTCAGGTCGGAAAACTGCTGGAAAGCTCGCCGATTACGGCAACGGATATCGCTGACTACATCTACGAACATGTCGCGCAAGGCGAATTCATGATCCTGCCCCACGAGCAAGGGCGCATGGCCTGGCAACTGAAACAGAAAAATCCCCAGGCGCTGTACGACGAGATGACAAGCATGTGCGCGAAGATGCGCGCCAAGGCGCGGCAGGGTAGGGAGTAGATTACCGGCGATGAAATGCAATCTCTGTGGGCGCCGCGCTTGGTCTGGGCGGCATTCCGACGATGAACGATAACCCGGTGCATGTCTGTAAATAAGGTTGACCTTATCGCGGGCAAGCCCGGCTCCCACATGAGATCGCATTCCAGTTCAACTGTAGCGTTGTTGATAAGCGCCCTCTAGGGCCGCATGCCTTTCGTTACATCCACTGTTTTCTGATACGGTTGCCGCCATCCATTGCAACCGTTGAAGAGAATTTCTGTGCTCAATTACCTGTGGTTCTTCCTTGCGGCGTTGTTCGAGATCGCGGGCTGCTACGCGTTCTGGATGTGGCTACGCCAAGGGAAAAGTGCGCTGTGGGTGATTCCGGCGTTGATCAGCCTGGCAGTGTTCGCGGTCTTGCTGACCCGTGTCGAAGCGGCGTACGCAGGCCGTGCTTATGCGGCGTATGGCGGGATCTACATTATTGCGTCTATAGGCTGGCTGGGAATCATAGAGCGAGTCAGGCCGCTGACACTGGACTGGTTGGGCGCGGCACTCTGTTTGTTGGGCGCGAGCATCATCCTCTTTGGCCCTCGCTGGCAGTAAGTTTTCCTACCTGATTGGTCGTTAAGTAAGACATTTCTGTCAGTTAAGTCTGGCGGAGGTGAAGGACGTTACTGATTTTGTCCGGGCCAATTGATGCCTGGAGACAGGCCATGCAATCTGCTCTCCGGTTAACAATAAGAGAGCAAGGAAATGCTGGTTATATTGCGGGAAGCAGGGGAGGTTTTTTCGATCGGCGAAGAGATCACCGTACAGGTTCTGGCTATTCACGGTAATCAGATTCGTCTGGGGATTGAGGCCCCACGGCACGTCAAGGTTCACCGTGCCGAAGTCTACGAGCGTATTGCCAAGAGGCTTTCGAGTCAGTCGAAGGGTGAGGGGAAGCTACCCGACACTAGCTCATGATCAGTCGAAGAATTCTTTTGGAACATCGTGCTTGAGCATGAGCTGGCACTGTTGGCTTTCCAGGTCAAAAAAAATCACTGCCTGGCCTTTGCTCAAAGCATGACGTACACGCAGCACTCGGGTTTCCAATGGGGTTTCGTCGCCATTGTCGGTTCCGTCACGGGTCACGAAATCTTCAATCAGACGGGTGAGGGTGTCAGCTTCGAGTTGGTCGTGGGGGATCAGCATGGGCGCTCTCGCATCAATTCCCGGCGATGATAGTGCCGATGTCTGAAAAAAGCAGGGAGATTTTCCCGGACGCCGATAGCAGGAAGTTGTGAACCCGAACGGTACAGACTGTGTGAAAACTACTGCGCTCGGCAATACTGCGTTAAAAACGGCCGAAAAATGCTCATTTAGAACACCTAGAGTCGGACGCGACCCCGGCCGTTTTTCGGCTGTTTTTGCCTTGTCTTGCCGTCGCTCGCTACGTTTTCACACAGTCTGGGTAGGAGCGAATTCATTCGCGAATGCGGTGTTCCAGTACATAAATCCATAGCGACTGTACGTGCCTCTTCGCGAATGAATTCGCTCCCACGTGAACTGTGTTTCAGGCAAACACAGTTCACGTGAAGGTGTTTTCCCGCCCTAAGCGTTACTCCACCTCTTCCCGGTTCTGCCCCACCAGACTGTCGACGCTCGGTACCCGGGTATCGGTTTCCATCTGCGCATCGTGCTCGATCTGATGGCTGAAACGCTCAAGCGAAGACTGTGCGGGCTGCGCATCGCTGGCGAAGACCGGCGGGCTGAGCATGTAGGCACCCAGTAGGCGGCTCAGTGCCGCGAGGCTGTCGATATGAGTCCGCTCGTAACCATGAGTCGCATCACAACCGAACGCGAGCAGGGCGGTACGAATGTCGTGGCCTGCGGTGACTGCCGAATGCGCATCGCTGAAGTAGTAGCGGAACATGTCGCGACGCACCGGCAGTTCATTCTCACTGCCCAGACGCAGCAGATGACGGGACAGGTGATAGTCGTAAGGGCCACCGGAATCCTGCATTGCCACGCTGACCGCGTGTTCGCTGGAGTGTTGGCCGGGGGCAACTGGAGCGATATCGATGCCGACGAATTCACTGACATCCCAAGGCAACACGCCCGCAGCGCCGGTGCCGGTTTCCTCGGTGATGGTGAACAGCGGATGGCAATCGATCTGCGGCTCGGCACCACTGTCGACAATAGCTTTGAGTGCCGCCAGCAGTGCGGCGACACCGGCTTTGTCGTCCAGGTGGCGGGCACTGATATGGCCGCTTTCGGTGAATTCCGGCAGCGGATCAAACGCTACGAAGTCGCCGATACCGACACCCAGAGATTCGCAATCGGCTTTGGTGGTGCTGTAAGCATCAAGACGCAGCTCGACGTGATCCCAACTGATGGGCATTTCGTCGACAGCCGTGTTGAACGCATGACCGGAGGCCATCAACGGCAGCACGCTGCCGCGAATCACGCCATGGTCAGTGAATACGCTGACCCGGCTGCCTTCGGCGAAGCGGCTTGACCAGCAGCCAATCGGTGCGAGTGACAGGCGACCGTTGTCTTTGACCTCACGCACGGCGGCACCAATGGTGTCCAGGTGAGCGGAGACCGCGCGGTCAGGGCTGTTTTGCTTGCCTTTGAGGGTGGCGCGAATCGTGCCGCGCCTGGTCAGCTCAAAAGGGATGCCCAGCTCTTCAAGACGCTCAGCGACGTAGCGCACGATGGTGTCGGTGAAGCCTGTGGGGCTTGGGATCGCGAGCATTTCCAACAGGACTTTCTGCAGGTAGTTCAGATCCGGTTCGGGGATATTTTTTGCAGTGGTCATTGGGGTACTCCTGAAATACGAGAGCTGTACGCCAGCCCCTTGTAGGAGCCAACTTGTTGGCGAGGCGGTGTGTCAGAAGAAATGCCTCGCCAACAAGTTGGCTCCTACCGGAGCACGGCACAGCGGAGATTCACACGTGCGCAGGCAAACTGTGCGGAAACAGCAGATCGACAAACTTTTCCGCCGTCGGTTGCGGTTCATGGTTGGCGAGGCCGACGCGTTCGTTGGCCTCGATGAAAACGTACTCGGGCTGATCGGCGGCCGGGACCATCAAGTCCAGGCCCACCACCGGGATGTCCAGCGCGCGGGCGGCGCGGATGGCTGCGTCGCTGAGCACTGGGTGCAGAATCGACGTTACATCCTCCAGGCAGCCACCGGTGTGCAGGTTGGCAGTGCGGCGCACCGCCAGACGTTCGTCCATGGGCAACACGCTGCTCAAGTCATAACCGGCATCGCGCACCGTACGCTCGGTTTCTTCGTCCATGGGAATCTTGCTTTCGCCACTGGTCGCTGCGGCACGACGCCGACTCTGGACTTCGATCAACTGGCCGATGGTGTGGCGACCATCACCCACGACTTCAGCCGGTCGACGAATTGCTGCGGCGACTACTTCAAAGCCGATCACGACAATGCGCAGATCCAGCCCCTCGTGGAAGCTTTCCAGAATGACCCGGGTGTCGAACTGTTTGGCGCGTTCGATGGCGCCGTGCATTTCTTCGACGGTTTGCAGATTGACGGCAACGCCTTGGCCTTGCTCTCCATCCAGCGGTTTGACAACAATTTGCCGATGCTCTTCAAGAAACGCCCGATCAGCCTCGTCGTCACCCGCCCGTTGTTGCGCAGGCAACTTCAGGCCTGCAGATTTCAGGGCCCTGTGGGTCAGGCTCTTGTCCTGACACAGCGTCATACTGACCGCGCTGGTCAAGTCGCTCAGCGATTCCCGGCAACGAATCCGGCGTCCGCCATATGCCAGCGTAAACAAGCCAGCCTCGGCGTCATCCACCTGTACTTCGATACCCCGACGGTGCGCTTCTTCAACAATAATCCGCGCGTATGGATTGAAATCAGCTTCCGGGCCAGGGCCTAGAAACAGTATTTCGTTGATGCCGTTTTTGCGCTTGATGGCGAAGGTTGGCAAGTTACGAAAACCCAGCTTGGCATACAGCGCTTTGGCTTGCTGATTGTCATGCAGCACCGACAGGTCCAGATAACTCAGGCCACGGCTCATGAAATGCTCAATCAGATGACGCACCAGCACTTCGCCAACACCGGGGCGCGTGCATTGCGGGTCTACGGCCAGGCACCAGAGGCTGCTGCCGTTTTCCGGATCATTGAACGCCTTGTGATGATTGAGGCCCATGACGCTGCCGATCACCGCATTAGTCGTCTCATCCTCCGCCAGCCAGTAAACCGGACCGCCTTGATGACGCGGGGTCAGCAGCTCCGGGTCGATGGGCAGCATGCCGCGCGCGATGTACAGATTGTTGATGGCCTGCCAATCGGCACTGTTCTGCGCCCGGCGAATCCGAAAGCCACGAAACACCCGTTGCGCAGGACGGTAATCGCTGAACCACAGGCGCAAGGTGTCCGACGGGTCGAGAAACAATTGTTGAGGCGATTGAGCGAGCACCTGCTGCGGGGCAGCGACATACAACGCAATATCGCGCTCGCCCGGCTTCTCGTTGAGCAACTCATTGGCCAGCGCAGCCGGATCAGGGTAAGTGTGGCCGATCAGCAGTCGGCCCCAGCCGCAATGCAGGGCGAGCGGTTTGGCTTCATTGTCACTGCCGTCCTCCGCAAAGCGCGCTTGAAGCCGTTCATACGAAGGCGACTGGCCGCGCAACAGGCGCTGACTGTAGGTCGTCGAGTGCTGTTTCATTAATCAGAGTCCTTGTTCGCTGAGCCACAGGTTCAGCGCTGCCAACTGCCACAACTTGGAGCCGCGCAGAGGAGTCAGTTGACCTTCCGGGTTGGTCAACAGTTTGTCGATCATGGCCGGGTTGAACAGGCCGCGATCCTGGCTGGGGTCAACCAGCAAGTCGCGTACCCAACCCAGCGTCGCACCTTCCAGATGCTTGAGGCCCGGTACCGGGAAGTAACCTTTTTTACGGTCGATCACTTCCGAAGGGATGACCAGACGTGCAGCTTCTTTCAGCACCTGTTTGCCGCCGTCAGGCAACTTGAATTTGCCGGGAATACGCGCCGACAGTTCCACCAGGCGATAGTCGAGGAACGGCGTACGCGCTTCCAGGCCCCAGGCCATGGTCATGTTGTCGACGCGCTTGACCGGGTCATCGACGAGCATGATCGTGCTGTCCAGACGCAGTGCCTTGTCCACGGCCGCATCGGCGCCCGGTTGAGCGAAGTGCTCGCGAACAAAATCACCCGCTGCATCGTTGGCGGTCAGCCACTTGGGCTGCACGGTTGCCGCGTACTCGTTATAACTGCGATCGACAAACGCATCGCGATAAGCCGCAACCGGATCGGCAGCGCCATCAACTTGCGGATACCAGTGATAGCCGGCGAACAGCTCGTCGGCACCCTGGCCGCTTTGCACCACTTTGCAGTGCTTGGACACTTCGCGGGACAGCAGATAGAAAGCGATGCAGTCATGACTCACCATCGGCTCGCTCATGGCGCGAAACGCCGCAGGCAACTGCTCGATAATCTCGTGTTCCTGAATGCGCAACTGATGGTGATTGGTGCCGTAATGCTTGGCGATCAGGTCGGAGTACTGGAATTCGTCACCACGTTCACCACCTGCATCTTCAAAACCGATGGAGAAGGTCGACAGGTTTTCGACGCCGACTTCGCGCAGCAATCCTACCAGCATGCTCGAATCCACGCCGCCGGAAAGCAGTACGCCGACATCAACCGCAGCGCGTTGACGAATAGCCACCGCTTCGCGGGTGCTGTCGAGCACCCGGTCACGCCAGTCTTCCAGCGTCAGGTTGGCTTCGTCGGCATGCGGGCCGTAAGGCAAACGCCACCAGACTTGCTGTTCAGTCTTGCCGTGGGCATCAATGCGCATCCAGCTGGCAGGTGCGAGCTTTTCGACACCGGCGAGCAAGGTGCGCGGGGCAGGGACCACGGCGTGGAAGTTCAGGTAATGATTGAGGGCCACCGGGTCGAGCATGCCGCTGATGTCGCCACCTTTGAGCAAGGCTGGCAGCGTCGACGCGAAGCGCAGGCGCTTGTCAGTGCGCGAAAAGTACAGCGGCTTGACGCCCAGACGGTCACGAGCGATGAACAGCTCTTGCTTGTCGCGATTCCAGATCGCAAAGGCAAACATACCATTGAGCTTGGGTAGTAAATCAACGCCCCAGGCGTGATAGCCCTTGAGCAACACCTCGGTGTCGCCGTCGGAATGGAACTGGTAACCCAGGTTTTGTAGCTCGGTCCGCAGTTCCGGGTAGTTATACACCGCACCGTTGAAGGCCATTGAAAGGCCCAGGTGGCTGTCGATCATTGGCTGCGCAGAGCCGTCCGACAGGTCCATGATTTTCAGGCGGCGATGACCAAGAGCAATCGGCCCTTGGCTGTGAAACCCCCACGCATCCGGGCCGCGAGGCGCCAGCTCATGGGTAATGCGTTCAACAGCGGCTAGATCCGCTGGTTGATGGTCGAAACGTAGTTCACCTGCTAATCCGCACATAAGTCCTTACCGGTTTTCCGTTGGGGAGGGTGGCTGAGAAAGTGCAGCCACCCAGAAACTGACCCATGGGAAACGGCGGAGTTTTAGATCAATAGGTTATAAGCAAGCTCAGCTCCCACACGTATCACCCAAGCCCATACGCTGAATGTCCCCCTTCAACCCTGTGCGGAGCCGCAATCCGGTAGGAGCGAACTTGTTCGCGAGGCGGTCTGATGTTCGACGTATTTATGATGGCTGTACTGGCCCTTCGCGAACAAGTTCGCTCCTACCGGTTCCGAGACTGCTGGAGAGTGCGGGATCAAAACCCGGTCATCTCCATATACCGCACATCAACTGTGTGCGGAGCCGCAATCCGGTAGGAGCGAACTTGTTCGCGAGGCGGTCAGATGTTCGACGTATTTGTGGTGCCCGTACCGGCCCTTCGCGAACAAGTTCGCTCCTACCGGTTCCGAGACTGCTTGAGAGTGCGGGGTCAATACCCGGTCATCTCTAGATATCCCACACCTTTATGACTGCCACTCAAGGTAATAGGGCCTTCCCAGTAGGGAATCTGCAGGTCCATCCAGGCCTTGGGATTCAGGGCTTCGGTGACGATCTCCAGACCCTTGCCGGGGATTTTCACCGACCAGCGGGTCGGCATGTCGTGGCCTGCAACGCGAGTATTGGCCAATGGCGACAGGCTGATGTCCTTGGCAGTCAGCAATTGAGTGCTGCCGTCAGCGTTGATCCAGGTGCCGGTCAGGTAGGGCTCGCCCTGTTTTTGGCGCATGCGATACAGCATCAACTCTTCGCCACCGTCCAGATGCACCGAGAACCAGTCCCAGCCGGTCTGGTTGGCAGTCAACGGCTGGCTGCTCCATTCGCGATCCAGCCAGGCCGGACCGCTGACCTGAAAGCGTTTGCCAGCGATGGTCAGTTCGCCGTCGGCTTGAAAGTACGGCTGGCTGTAGTAATACGAAGCCTGGCCCTGTTCGGATTTCTGACTGAAGCCCTGTGTGCCCTGCAGCACCAGCGGTTTGCTGGCCGTCAGATGGAGCTGATAAGCGAACTGCGGCCCCTTGGCCTGCAATTGCATGTCGGCCAACGGGTCTGCCGTGGTCGAATCGCTGCGCAGTGCCCAGTCGTCGATCCACGCTGAAAATGGCGTGAGCTTTACCCCTGCCTGTTCGATACCGCCCCGTGCATAGCGCTCCGCCGCGTAGTGTTGCGTGGCAGAGGTCACCGCAGCGTGGCCCATCCAGATCGTCCCGTCATTCCAGCCCGAGCCCTCAGCACCGGCGCGTAACGCATTGCGGAACAGTGTCCATTGCACGCCGAAGTTCTGCCCTTGCTCGTCCTTGAGGTTGGCGGTGATATACCACCACTCGATGCGGAATCCCGGATGCGGGCCGTGATCCTCCGGAAAGGCGAACTTACGGCCCGGCGTGACCGGGGTGAACTGTTCTGCCTGATTGCCCAGACCGGCGAAACCCTGGTCTGGCTCGGCAGGTTTATCGCAGCCTGCGAGGGTCAGGAGAATTAGTAGCACCAGCCGGTTAATCTTCATTGGCAAACGTCCTCAGCAGGTCGGCAGGGCGAGTCCGCGACAGCTTCAACAGTGGCCATGCAGAGGCGAGCAGGGTTGCGAGGAGTGCCAGCGCTGCGAGTTGCAGGAGCTGCATCGGGAAGATATGCAGCGGCAAGCGCCAGCCGAAGGCCTGCACGTTGATCACTGCATCCAGACACCACGCCAGCAGCAAGCCCAGTGGCAACGCCAGAATCAGCGTCAGCACCGCCAGCAACCAAGTCTGGCCGAGGTTGAGCAGCATCAACTGGCGACGCGTGACACCCAGTGCCCACAACGGCGCGAGTTGGCCGAGGCGGCTTTGACTCTGGGTCAGCAGGCTGATGAACAGCGCGATACCCGCGACGGCGAAGGTCAGGCTATTCAGCGCTGCGGTGGCGGCGAAAGTGCGTTCAAAGACCTGTGTGGACCAGCCTTTGAGTTGGGTCTGATCAATGATGTGGTTGTCGTCCAGCGCGAATCGCTGTTGCAGCTCGCTGACCAGCGCGGGCACGGCGGCCGGATCGATGCGCAGGTTGAAGCGATTGGCAGCCAGTTGTGGCCAGTGGCGCAGCAAGCGTTGGGCATTGACCAGCAAGTGGCCTTTGGGATTGCCGTAGTCGGCGTAGACACCCACGATACGCGGCGTCCACTGGCCGTCAGGGGCGGGAATCACCAGGCTTTCGCCGACGCTCAGTTTGAGACGGCGGGCCAGTTGTTCGCTGATCATCACGCTATCACTCTGGACCAGTTGGTCCCATGGATCGCCACTGACGGCCTCCAGCAGCGGCCAATGCTCGCGGTAGGTTGAATGATCCACCACGCCGAACAGGTCCGCGGGCCAGCCGTCCAGCTGGATCGGCACCTGCCAGTTAGGCAGTATCGCGCCAACGCTGGGTTGCTGCGCGAGCCAGTCTTGCAGTTCGGGGGTTTGGGCAGCATTTTGCGGGGTGACGTACAACTCGGCGGTCAGCCTTTGTTCCAACCAGTTACCGAAGGTTTGCCGGAAGCCGGACGTCATGCTCCCCGCTCCGATATTGGCCGTCAGCGCGAGCAGCAAGGCCATCAATGCCAGGCTCAGGGCGGGCAGTTGCTGACGGCAATCAGCCAGAAACCACTGTCCCAATACTGAGCGACTGCGGCCCAGTAACACCTTGAGCAGACTGTTGAGCACCACCGGCAGGCCCAGAGCCGCAGCCAGCAGCAGGGCGCCTGTCAACACAAAGCCGGCCGCGAGGCTGTCACCCAGCACCAGCGCAAGCAATGCAATGATTGCGGCACCGCCAGCCACCCAACCCTGACGGCGCAACCAGCGGCTGTGGGCCTGATGCCAGGCCTGAGGATTGGCCAGCGCGAGCAAGGGCAGGCGCGCCGCACGCAGCAAACTGCTGACGCCAGCCAGCAATGCACCCAACACACTCAAGCCAAGGCCGCCCAGCCACCAGACCGGACTCAGGCTCAGTTGCCCGGCGACCTCAGCGCCATACAAGCCGCGCAGGCTGGCAGCGACATCGGGCAGCAGCAGGCTAGCCAGCACATAACCACTGGCAATCCCGAGCAGTCCGCCGAGCAGGGCCAGCACTCCAAGCTCCATCGCCAGTGCCGTAATCAGCACTCTGGCGCTAACGCCACAGGCGCGCAGGTTGCGCAACAGTCCCCGGCGCTGCTCCAGGGCGAGGCCGATCGCGGCATGCACAATGAACAGGCCGACGATGAAGGCGAGCACGCCCAGTGCGTTCAGGTTCAGGTGGAAACTTTCTGTGAGGCGCGCCAAGTTGTTCTCTTCGCCGCCTTTCTTGAGTTGAAGCTGACCGTTCAACTCCGGCGGTAGAGGTGGATTACTCGCGGCGAACTCCCTGGGCAACAGCAAACGCGACAGCTGATCGGGCATTTCCAGCAGTGGCTGGGCGAAGCCGATATCAGTGAGCAGCAGGCCCGGTGCCATGTCCACCCGGCTGCGCAGCGGGGGCAGGGCGTGCCCGTTGCTGGTCAACGGTTGCTGGCCTTCGTGCAGACCCAGCGCTTGCAGGGTTTGTGTGGCGATCCAGGTCTGACCCGGCGGGGTGAGAAAGTCGACGATCCCGCTCAGGTCCAGCGTCTGTCCGGCAACTGCCGAGCCGCTAGGTAACGAAACCGGGTCGATACCCATTAGTTGCACCCGGCGATCTTCCAGCCCACTCAGGATGATTCGTCCCTGTACCACGGGCGACACAGGCCAGCCCGAACGGCGCAGGCTGATGAACAGACCTTGTGAGAACGCTGCATTGTTGGCGGTGACAAGGCTGCTTTGCGGTTCGCCGCCGATCAGTTGGCTGGCTTGGGCGTAGCTCTGCCGCGCCTGACTGTTGAGTGCCTGCACACCGGTCAACAGCGCAGTGGCTAGCCACAGTCCTGTCAGCACGCTGAAAAACTGCACCGGATGACGTCGCCAATGGCTGAGCAGGGCGCGCAATGTCCAATAGAGAACCGGCACCTCAGTACCCGTTCCCGGTTGCCAGGCGACCATGGTGGAGGGTGACTTGATGGGCAAGACGCGCGGCGACCCGTGGGCTGTGGGTGACCATCAACAGGCTGGTCGAGCTGTCGCTCAACAGGTCCAGCAGGAGTTGCAGGACTTCATCGCTGGTGGCTTCATCGAGGTTGCCGGTGGGCTCGTCGGCCAGCAGTAAACCCGGCCGCGACGCCAGCGCCCGGCCAATCGCAACCCGTTGTTGTTGGCCGCCGGACAGTTGTTCGGGATAGCGTTTGAGCAAGTCACCAAGACCCAGTCGCTCCACCAGTTGTGCTTGCCAATCGGCCTGGAAGCGTCCCGCCAGCCGCGCCTGGAAGGCGAGATTGTCTTCGACCTTGAGGCTGCCGATGAGGTTGAATTGCTGGAACACGAGACCGATTTCCGTGCGTCGCCAGTTGGCGAGTTGTGATTCGCTCATGCGATCCAGCCGCTGCCCGGCGATTTCGATCTGTCCTGCATCGACCTTATCAAGGCCTGCTACCAGGTGCAGCAACGTGCTTTTGCCACTGCCTGATTCGCCCATGAGTGCCAGACTGCTGCCGCTCTGCAGCGCCAGGTCCACCCCACGTAAAACTGCCAGTGGGCCCTGGGCGGTGGCGTAGCTCTTGAAGACGTTTTTTACTTCAAGCATGGGGGGCTCTGATTGGCGGGTTGGGAGGGGAGGATAGCAATATTGTGTACATATCCGTTGTTGGGGTAATGGCTGGCATTGGTTGCGCCCTTACGGCGCCTCACTTTTGTCTGGGCCGGCTTCCGGATCTATCAAAGTGAGGCGCTGTAAAAGCGCAACCAATATCAGCCGTCACCCGAATAACGGATATGTACGCAAAAATCACTGCATATCTCCGAAGACCCCGAGACCCGAAGACCCACATCACTTCCCCCGAATCAACTCCCGCAGCATAAACCGATTCGGATGACACGCCTCAGCCACACTGCGGGGTAATGGCAGCGGCTCATTGTCGAGCCAGGCGGCAAGCAACTCGGCGCACAGTGGCGCCGTAATCAGGCCGCGCGAGCCATGACCGCTATTGATATACAAACCGTCCAGCCAAGGGCAGGGTGCATCGGGAATCTGCCGAGCGTCCTTGCCTAGCGCGGCATAGGCCTGGACAAATGCATCCCTGTCCGCCAACGGCCCGATGATCGGCAGATAATCCGGGCTGGTGCACCGGAACGCAGCCCGGCCTTGCAACTGTTCTACCGGCAAATGAGCAGCACCGAGACGCTCACTCAAGTCCGGAGAGATTTCCTGCAACAGCTGCAGATTGCCCAGATGATCGGCCGTCGTGGTGCTCAAGTCTTCATTGGAGAAATCAAAACTGGCCCCCAGCGTATGTTCACCCAGCCGTGCCGGAGCGACGTAGCCTTCAGCGCACACCACCGTGCCCAGTGCCTTGCTGGCAGCCGTTTGCGCCAGACGCGTGATCTGTCCGCGAATACGCTTGAGTGGTAACGAAGCACTCAAGGGGAATTGCCTGATATCGGCTGCTCCAGCAAGCACCACAACTTCTGCCTGATCCAGCAACTCCTCGCCATCCCACGCTTGCCATTGGCCTGATTCACGGCGCAGCTCGACGACGTTTCGATGAGTGTGCAGACGAATATTCTCGTGACCGACATGCGCACGGCACAAGGCTGGCGGATGCACCCATCCCCCCTCAGGGAAGAATAAACCGCCACTTTCCAGCGCGATGCCGCTGCGCGCTTCGGCGGCCGGTTGATCAACCTGATGCAATAACTCTTCAGGAAACGCCGCCGCCAGTTGCGCCTGACGCTGGGCTTCCTTGTCGTTGAAGGCCAGTTGCAGAACGCCGCAGGCATCCCAGTCGACCCCCCGCTGCAGGCGCTCCAGAATGCGCCGGGTGTAACCGAACCCGCTGAGTATCAAACGCGACAACGCCGTGCAGTGTGCCGACAATTTCAGATAAAGCACGCCTTGTGGATTACCCGACGCTTGCTGCGCAAGGTCGCTGTGGCGTTCTATCAACGTCACTCGCCAGCCCCTTGCCGCAAGGCTTGCAGCCGTGGTGCAACCGGCCATGCCGCCGCCAATCACCACGGCTTTGCGCTCGCCGGTCAGGGGGGCGGGGCGGCCAAACCAGGGCTTGATCGCTGGCACTGGCGGTGCCTCTTCCGGCCAGCCAAGGAACGTGCCGCGCAAAACTTCCCACTTGTGACCAATGCCGGGCACGCGCTTCATTTTGAAGCCTGCAGCATTCAGGGCGCGGCGGACCCAGCCGGTGCTGGTGAAGGTACCAATCGTCGAGTTCGGCGCGGCCAGTCGGGCCAGTTCGGCGAACAGCTCGGGCGTCCACATCTCCGGATTTTTCGCCGGGGCGAAGCCATCCAGAAACCACGCGTCAATTTTTCCATCCAGTTGCGGCAGCATGTCCAGTACATCACCAATCAACAGGGTCAGCGTCACGCGTCCGCCGTCGAACACCAGACGCTGAAAACCCTCATGCACCGCCACATACTGCTCCAGTAACGGCTCGGAAAAGGGCGACAGTTCAGGCCACAGTGCGAGGGCGCGCTTGAGGTCTGACTGACTGAGGGGGAATTTTTCGACGCTGACAAAATGCAGTCGTGCAGACGCAGGTGCACACTCGGCGAACAGTTGCCAGGCGCAAAGAAAATTGAGACCGGTACCAAATCCCGTCTCGCCAATCACCAATCGCCCATTCACTGGCAATGCGCTGAAACGATCTCGCAGATCGTTTTGCACCAGAAATACGTGTCGGGTCTCTTCAAGGCCTGCCCCGGTCGCGAAGTAGACGTCGGAGAACTCCCGGGAAAGAGGGTTGCCCTGTTCGTCCCAGTCGATCTGGGCATGGCGGGTGATGGTCACGGTATGGCTCGGCTTTTGTGGGGGGCGTGCATATTAACGCAGTGCGGTGAGCGCCTGACTAAATAACCGGGATGTCGGTCACGGGCCACCGCGCCATCGTCCATCGTCTGAATACCGCCCAGACCAAGCGCGCTCCTACCCTCCTCATGGCTTGGAAAACCTTAACCCGGTATTAACTATCTACCCCCTCAGGCACGACTAAACCTGATCACGTGCAGGCTCTTCTATAGGAGTCATGCAATGAGCAAACCTGTAATCCAACCCCACCAGCATCACATCAAAAATACCCTGCCATCCTGGTACGTCTATACAACCGCTGAACTGCGTCAGCGATTGCATCGCGACATGCTGCGCAGCCATCACCTTCGTGATCAGGTGAGCAAGGCCCTCGGCGGCATGCAGGATCTAATGACATTCGCCCGTCCTTTGTTGAACCGTGCACTCACCGAGGCATTCGGGCCGGGTCTGGATATCGACCGTGATCACTTTCGCCATGTTCGTTTTGCGGACACTTGGGTGCCACTGCCGGGGGAGTTGGTGGAGCGCAGCTTTACCGTGCAGTCGTTACTGGAAGCTGCGCTGCAGAACTTCCATCAGGAGGAGGTTGATGAGGTCACTGGCGACTCGGTGATTTATCACGGCAAGCCCAATCTTGCGAACTTCGCTTCGGGCACCAGTTACCCTCACGCCCTGAAGGTGTCGCCAGCGAAGTTTATGGCGTTATGTCGAACTCTGGATATTGGTGGCCAATACCAGAATCATCTCAAGTCTGTACTTGAGCCGGTTTCCGGCACGCTGGCGACGGGGGCGCTGAATACCAGTCAGATCAAGGATGTGTTGAGTCATCAGGTGCGTAATGCCTTGTATGTCGAGGCGCACATTGCGTACATGCGAGGGAGCGAGGTGCTTTCATGGGAGGCTTATCGTTCAGTCCTCTCAGCCATCGGGCACTGGGCGGATCAGGGGCGGCCACTGGGTCTGGATATTCAGCATCTGACGCTGCTCGGTTTTGCGGTGCGCGACGTTCTGGTGTTCCAGGCCCGGAACCTGACCGGCTGTGTGGTGTATCTCCCGGGCGACCCGATAGCTCCTCTCAAGGAATACGATTCACTGGATCAGTTCGTGAAAGAGCTGCGCACAAAACTGAGAACTGGCGACTATCAGCGTTATTTCGCCGGTTTTATTGCGCAACGGCGCAGGGCCGAGTTTCTCGGCAAGCTCCGTGCGTGCCTGACGCCAATGCGCGAGCGTCGGGTGCCAGGAGATACAGGATTGATCCCCAGAATGTGGCTGGTACCGGAGGTCGATGCAGATGCCGATCTGCAACCGATCGCCGAGACCATTCCTTATCCACTGCTGGAGTATTTGTATTTTCAGCGAATGCTGCGCATCAAGGATGACGCCAGGGCATTGGCTGTGCCTACCGGCGATGAGGATGAAGCGTCACGTCGTGCGCGGTTGGCTCACTGCCTGGCATTAGGGATGAACGTCGCTAATCTGGCCGCTTTGTTCGTGCCGGTGCTGGGCGAACTCATGATGGTAGTGGCGGGTGCGCAACTGCTGGTCGATACCTTTGAAGGCGTCGAAGCATGGGCGCTCGGCGATATGGATCAGGCGCTTGAGCACCTGACCAGCGTTGCGGAAAACCTGGCAATGCTTGCAGTTTTTGCCGCTGCGGGTAAAGCCGCGTCTTCAGGTGAGCTGCCAGCGATCAAGAACTCCTCGTTTGTGGGCAATATGATCCCGGTCAAGCTGGACAATGGCCAGACGCGCCTATGGTCGGTGGACCCCAAGCCGTTCGCTGTCGATGTCACGCTGCCGAAGGGAGCCACGCCCAGCGCAGAAGGGATCTTCGAACATCAAGGCGTCAAGTACATCGGGTTACAAGGACGGTTCTATCGGGTAGAGCTGGACACTGCTCTGAATAAATGGCGAATCAAGCCGCCTCGGGGCAAGCGTTTTTCTCCGAAACTGGAGCACAACGGCGCTGGAGCCTGGCGACATGAAGGTGAAGACCCAAGGGACTGGGATTTGAAAACATCGTTCCGGCGTCTGGGCTACTCGGTGACGGATTTGTCCGCGCAGGCTGCCGAAGACGTTCTGAGCGTAACGGGTACTGATCAGGCGTTGCTCACCACGTTGCATCTTGAGGGGCTGCCACCGCCCGGAGCGTTGACGGATGCTGTTGAGCGTTTCGCGCTGAACGAGCGAGTGATGCAGATGAACGCCGATGCTCCGCAGGTGCTGTTTGAGCGCCTCAATCAGTTGCGCGAAGCCAGCAATGATCCTCTGGTGCAGCTGATGAAAAGGGATTTTCCGGGGATGACCGGAGCAGCAGCCCGCGAGTTACTGCTTGAAGTCACTGCGCCGCAATTGAGGGCAATGCAGACTACGCAGTCAATCCCTGTGAATATTGCCGGACGGGCCCGGGGTTACTTGCAGCAAACCCGGATCAATCAGGCGCTGGAGGGCTTTTTTCTGCAATCGCGATCGGGGAGCCCCGACACGCTGAAACTGTCCTTGCATGGATTGCAGCAACTGCCGGGATGGCCTGCTGACCTGCGGATTGAAATCAGAGAGGCTACGTTTGGCGGAGCCTTGCTGGACGGCCTGGGCGAGCGCTCGACCACTCGACGCAGGATTCTTGTCAAACAGGGCAATCGCTACACGGCTTGCGATACGACAGGTAAAGAACTGGCCCCTCAGGGTGAATTCTTTGATTCTGTGGTGAACGTGTTACCCGGCGATGTTCTGCGTGACATCGGCATCACAGAGGCCGCTGCGCTGCGTAAACGCATTGTCAGTGAGGCAACCCGGCAACGCGTGTGGGCAGCGAAAACGCTTGGCCTCCAGGAAATTACTCCCGGTTTCCGTGGCCCGGCACGTCTGGCGGATCGACGCCTGGGTTACGAATTGAGCGGCCGAGGCGCGGCGCTGCCCGACTTGCCAATTGAGTCTGTTGAGTTGATCACGGCGATGAGCATCCTGTATCCGGAAGCGCCTGATCTGGCAACCCATGTGCAAAATCTGATGTTGCGGGGCTGGGACATCCCGCAATTGGTGGAGATGACCCGGGCCAGATTACAGTCCTGGGAAATGTTGCGCAGTGCGCTGGAGGGTTGGGCAAACCCCAGTGGTCCTGGCCCTTCAATCAGCAACGAGCGATTGGCTGTTCGTCAGGTCATCGCAGATGCCTTAGGGCGTACCTGGCGATTCAGTGACCTGATATCGCCTATGCACTCCAGGAACCTCTTGCTGGAGAACCTCGACCTTACCGGGCTTTCCGATATGCCCGAGCTGCCTGCCCACTATGCCCAGGTTCACCATCTGACGCTGAGTACCGTCACAGGTGCAGCCGAGGATATCAACCGCTTTCTGGGGCGTTTTCCTGCGGTGAACCGACTTGAAATACTCGGCCGTGGCTTGACTGAAATCCCAGAAGGCGTGGCGGGAATGGGGGATCTGGTTCATCTGTCCCTCGAAGGCATGGGGCTGACGATCGATCAGCAGTCCATGGATCTCTTCATGAGAATGCGAGCCCTGGACGACCTGGATCTGACCGGTAATGTACTCGGGGAAATCACCGACGTCGGTCGCCTGCATGTGTCGACACTCTGGCTCAACGAAACGGGGTTGACCCAGTGGCCCTCCTGGATCGACAGCCTTCCCCTGCATACGCTGGATATCAGTGACAACCAGATTGTGCATCTGCCGGAATACATCCTCGACAACAGCATGGGGCAGCCATCGCAGATGACCATCCATGCTTATGGCAACCCTATCGATCATGAGGAACTGCGCAGGTTCTGGATCAATGATCGCGGTTACGACATGACTTATCGCCTTGAATACGACTTCCCGGAGGAAATCCGTGATCTGGTGGTGGATACCACCTCCAGTGATGATGAAGCCTCGTCGGATGACGATGTCGATTGGCATACACACAACGCCGGTCATACGCCCCTCGCGCCGCCGGTGCCGGTGGCCGATATCTGGCTGGTCGAAGGACGCACTGAACTGAATTCAAGATTGAACATTGCCTGGCAAACGGTGGAAGAGGCGGCGGATGCGCCCAACCTGCTGGTATTGCTGCAGCGCCTTCAAGAGGCTCCGGATTTTCAGCGCTTTCACGAAGAACTGGCCAATGACGTGATGAGGGTGCTTGAGGCCGCCGCGGCGAATCCTGAGCTGCGCGCTGAGCTGGAAGTCATGGCCAATGATCGGCTGTTCGGTGCTGATCAGACCTGTGAGGACGGTGCGAGGCTTATTTTCAGCGATATTCAGGTTGCGGTTTATGCCCGGAGGGAGTTGCAAGGCGTGTCCGAGGCGCAGCATACCGAGGTGCTGTTTCGGGTCATGCGTGGCCTGTTTCGTCTGAACGAGGTACAGGCCATTGCCGATCTGGAAATCGCCAGCAGGGAAAGTCGCGGGGTTCATGTTGATCATGCCGAAGTTCGTATGGCGTATCGAATCGGCCTGGCTCCCGATTTGAACTTGCCGGGTCAGCCGCTGAGCATGGCCTGGAGCCGACTGGCTTCGGTGGATCGTCAGGCGATTCTTGCGGCACGGCGCCTGGTGCTCGAGCGCGAAATCGGTGACGAGTTTGTGAACTACGCGCTGGCTGATCGTCGCTGGACCGAACGCTTGCGCGTGGAGCATCAAACTGACCTGGTGCGGGTGACTGCGTCCATCCGGGACCAGATGAATGCCCTTGAAGAGCACCCACCTATTGATATTGCCGAGGACCTACGTCGGCGCAGTGAGGTCAACGCCCGCCTGGTTGCTGCCCACGTGACGAACGATCTGGAAGCGTTGGCACGGGAAAACCTTGAGCTTGAACAACTGATAGCCAACCCGCCGATTGATAACGATGAATACGACCGACAGGGCCGAGCCCTGATCGCCAGTCTAAACGCGGCGGAAAAGGCTCTGCTTGAGCAGTTGACCCACAACATGCGCCAGCGATGGTTCTGATTCATTGATCCATCTCCGGCAACTTTGCCGGGGATGGATTAGTCTCAGGGTTATTACCCAGTCTTAAGCAGGCGGAGGACCTGTAGGAGTGAGCTTGCTCGCGATAGCGTCACGTCAGACGATATCTATCAACATACAAACCTCATCGCGAGCAAGCTCACTCCTAAAGGCGTTAACGTCGTTTCAGATGTTTACAGGGTCCAGGCCAGAGAGGAGTCATGCATGTTCGAATCCGCTGAAATCGGTCACATCATTGCCAAGGAAACCTACGACGCTGAGGTCCCCGCTTTACGCGAAGCATTGCTGGAAGCCCAATACGATCTTCACCAACAGGGTAAGCGCCAGATCATCGTATTGATCAATGGCATTGAAGGTGCAGGCAAGGGCGAAACGGTCAAGCTGTTGAATGAATGGATGGACCCTCGTTATATCGAGGTGCGCACCTTCGATCAGCAGACGGATGAAGAACTGGCGCATCCGGCAGCCTGGCGTTATTGGCGGCAGTTGCCCGCCAAGGGCCGGATGGGAATTTTCTTCGGCAACTGGTATAGCCAGATGCTGCAAGGCCGGGTTCACGGGCTGTTCAAGGATGCGGTACTTGACCAGGCAATCAACGGTTCCGAACGCCTGGAAAAGATGCTCACCGATGAAGGCGCGCTGATTTTCAAGTTCTGGTTTCATCTGTCGAAGAAACAGATGAAATCGCGCCTCAAGCAGCTCAAGGACGACCCATTGCACAGTTGGCGCATCAGCCCGCTGGACTGGCAGCAATCCAAAACCTACGACAAATTTGTTCGTTACGGCGAGCGTGTTCTACGGCGCACCAGCCGTGAGTATGCGCCGTGGCATGTTATCGAAGGCGTTGACCCGTATTACCGCAGCCTGACCGTGGGCCGTTTGCTGCTTGAGGGTATGCAGGCAGCGTTGAACGCGCCTGAGACCACGCCGCAACCACTGAGCGTTGGGCCGCTGGCGCATAACCATGATGAAGTGACCCTACTGGGCAGCCTCGACATGAGTTTGAGCCTGGACAAGGACGATTACGAAGAGCAACTGATTACCGAACAGGCGCGGCTGTCGGGCAATATTCGCGACAAGCGCATGCGCAAACATGCATTGGTTGCAGTGTTCGAAGGCAACGATGCGGCGGGTAAGGGCGGTGCAATCCGCCGGGTGGCAGCGGCGCTCGACCCACGCCAATACAACATTGTGCCAATCGCCGCGCCCAGTGAAGACGAGCGCGCTCAGCCCTACCTGTGGCGTTTCTGGCGCCAGATTCCGGCGCGGGGCAAATTCACCGTATTCGATCGTTCCTGGTATGGGCGGGTATTGGTGGAGCGGGTCGAGGGGTTCTGTAGCGAGGCTGACTGGCTGCGGGCTTATGGTGAGATCAATGATTTTGAAGAGCAACTGACCGATGCCGGAATCGTGGTGGTCAAGTTCTGGCTCGCCATTGACGACAAGACCCAGCTGGAGCGGTTCAAGGCCCGGGAAAAGATCCCTTTCAAACGCCACAAGATCACCGACGAAGACTGGCGCAACCGCGAAAAGTGGCCGCAGTACCGTGAGGCGGTGGGCGATATGGTGGACCGCACCAGCACCGAGATTGCGCCGTGGACACTGGTTGAAGCCAATGACAAACGCTGGGCGCGGGTGAAGGTCCTACGCACCCTCAACGAGGCGCTGGAAGCGGCATTTGCCCGGGATAAGAAGAAGTAAGTGCTGGGATGGCAGAACCGACGCCATCGCGAGCAAGCTCGGCTCCTACAGTCGACGGCATACCCCTGTAGGAGTCGAGCTTGCTCGCGATAGCGATTTCAGGTCCTCGGACTTCTGGCTGATTCAACCCATGAGCCAACCATCAGCGCTCGCGCAGCGCCTCCGTCTTGGCCTTCAACACCGGCTTCAACAAGTAATCCATCACGCTTTTCTCGCCGGTAATGATATCCACGGTGGCGATCATGCCGGGGATGATCAGCAGCGGCTTGTCGTCGCTGCCCAGGTGATTGCGATCGGTGCGCACCTGAATCAGATAGAAGCTGTTGCCCTTGTCATCCGTCGTGGTGTCCGCCCCGATCAGCTCAAGCTTCGCCGGGAGCCCGCCATAGATCGTGTAGTCGTAAGCACTGAACTTGACCATGGCCTTCTGGCCGGGATGCAGGAACGCGACGTCCTGCGGCCGCACCTTGGCTTCGATCAGCAAGTTATCTTCCAGCGGCACGATCTCGACCAGATCGCTACCCGGCTGAACCACGCCGCCAATGGTATTGACCTTGAGCATCTTGACGATGCCACGCACCGGCGAAACGACGGTGGTGCGGCTGACCCGGTCGTCAATGGCAATACTGGTGGCGGTGATTTTCGCCAGCTCCGAACGCCGCTCATTGAGTTCCTTAGAGGCGTCGGAGCGGAAGGTCATCTCTGATTCCTGCACCTTGCTCTTGATCTCGTTGATCGCCGCTTCAGCCCGGGGAATGGCCAGCGTTGCAGCTTCCAGCGAACCTCTGATATCTACTGCGCTGCGTTTCAGGCGAAGGATTTCCACCGGCGACACGGCTCCGGAAGCCACCAGTGGCGACGACATGTTCAACTCCTGCTGAACCAGTCCCAGGCTGCTGCGGTACTGCTCCTGCTTGGCGCGGAATTCGGCCAGCTCTTGAGTCTTCTGTCGCAGCTGCTCATTCAGCGTGCGTTGCTCGCTGGTCAAGCGTCGCTGCCGGGATTGGTAAAGCGATAACTCATCCCGCGCGGTTTGCGCAGCCTTGGCGACGATCTCGTCCGAAAGCTTGAACGGCCAGCCCTGAGACTCCGCTGACAGGCGCTCCACTTGAGCGCTCAAGGTGTAGCGATCAACTTCACTTTCGCCCTTGTTGGAAAGAAAGCGCGTGTCATCCAGACGCAACAGCGTGTCGCCTTTGTTCACCAGTTGCCCTTCACGAACAAAAATCTCGGTGACGATGCCGCCTTCCAGGTTCTGGATAATCTGCACTTTGCTCGATGGGATGGCTTTGCCTTCGCCCATGGTGACTTCCTGAAGTACAGCGAATTTGGCCCAGACCAGCGCCGTCAGCATCAGGCTTGCGACCACCCAGACGGTGATGCGCGATTTGCGTGGCGAGTCCTGAGCCATGGCACCGGCCAGATACGGCATGAATTCGAGGTCGTCGCGCAGGCGTGGATTGAAGTAACGCGGAGAAGTAGAGGCGGGCATAAGTGATGCTCCTTAAACCGCACCCGGGCCGATCTGGCCCTTGCGCAGTGCTTCGATTACAGCGTCTTTGGGGCCGTCGGCGACGAGCTTGCCGTTGTCCATGACCAGCAAGCGATCAACCAGTGTCAGCATCGACATGCGATGGGTCACCAGCAGCAAGGTCTTGCCCGGTAGCAACTCGTACAGGTGTTGGCGCAGTTGATCTTCGCTGCTGTTGTCCATGTGGCTGGTCGGTTCGTCCAGCAGCAACAACGGTGGGTCGAGCAGTAATGCGCGGGCCAGCAGGACTGTTTGTCGTTGACCACCCGAGAGCAACTGCCCGCGCTCACCGACTGGCCGGTCGAAGCCTTGCGGGTGCCGCAGAGCCAGCTCATCAACGCCGGTCAGGCGCGCCACTTCAAGCATGCGTGAGTCACTGATGTAGCGAGCGCCCAGGGTCAGGTTGTCGCGCAGGCTGCCGGACAACAAGGGCAAGTCATGAGCGACATAGCCGATCTGCTGGCGTACATCAGCGACGTCCAGTTGTCGCAGGTCGAGGTTGTCCAGTAAGACCTGACCTGCGTCGGGCGGGTAAAAGCCCATCAGCAATCTTGCCAGCGTGCTCTTGCCGGAGCCGCTGCGGCCAATAATGCCGATGCGTTCACCGGGGCGGACCTTGAAACTGACCGCCGATAACGCTTCAGCTCCTTTGGCTGCATAGCGAAAGCTCACCTGGTCCATGCACAGCCCGCCCAGCAGCGCGCTGTTTTGCAGGGGCTTTTGCTCAGCCTGGGTTTCCTGAGGCAGGCTCATCAAGGCGTCGGTACTGGTCATGGTCAGTCGCGCCTGCTGATAGCGCGTAATCAGACCGGCGATTTGCCCGAGTGGAGCCAGTACGCGACTGCCGAGCATGTAGGTCGCGACCAGCGCACCGACGCTGAGGTTTCCGGCGATGATGCTGTAGACCCCGGCAATAATCGTTGCCATGCCAGCGAATTGCTGGACGAACAGTGTGCCGTTGCTGGCCAGCGCGGCAAGGTTGCGAGCGTGGCCGTCGAGGCGGGTCAGAGCGCCGTGGGTACTCTCCCATTGGTGTTGACGCTGGCTCTGTGCGCCGCAGGCCTTGAGGGTTTCGAGGCCGCCCAGGGTTTCGATCAGCAGGCCCTGGCGTTCAGCACCCAGGGCCAGACTTTTCTGCACGGTATCGCGCAGGCGGACCTGGATCAGCCAGGCAAAGACAATCGTCAGCGGGAAAGCGATAACTGGGATCAATACCAGCCAGCCACCCAGCAAACCGATGACCACCAGCATCAGCGCAGCGAAGGGCAGATCGATGAGGCTGGTCAGGGTCACTGCAGTCAGGAATTCGCGCAGGCCCTGAAAGTCGTGGATGCTTTGCGCGAAGCCGCCAATGGTCGCCGGGCGTGCTTTCATGGTCATGCCCACGATGCGCTCGAACAGCGTGGCGGAGAGAATCAGGTCGGTTTTACGACCGGCCTGATCCAGCAGGTGTGCGCGAATCAGACGCAGACCGAGCTCGAACACTGTGCCGATCAGCAATCCGATTGCCAGTACCCAGAGGGTTGAAGTGGCCTGGTTGGGCACTACTCGGTCGTAGGTCTGCATGACGAACAGCGGGACCATCAAGCCCAGTACGTTGATCAACAGGCTGGCCAGAATCGCGTCGCTGTACAGACCACGCGACAGCTTGAGCGTATCGCGAAACCACGCCTTGACCCGTGGTACCAGCGGCGCGCGCAAGTCTTCGAGTTCATGGCGCGGACGTGCGAACAGGGCCTGGCCACTGTAGCTTTTGGTCAGCTCCTCGCGAGTGACCCATTGTTCGCCACCCTCGCTTTCGCAGGGCAGGATCAACGCCCGGCCATCCTCCCCCCAACTGCGGAGTACCGCACAGCGCTGCCCGTCCAGAAGCAGTAAAACCGGCAGACTCAAGGCGTCGATCGCGTTGAGTTCGCGGCGCAGCCAGCGCGCCTGCAACCCTGCCCGGGCTGCCGCGCGTGGCAGCAAGTCGGCACTCAAGCGCTGCTCCGCCAGGGGCAGGCCGGTACACAGGCTGGTTCTGCTGGCGGCACAGTCATGCAATCGGCAAAGAATCAGCAGGCCGTCTAGCAGCGGGTCATCAAAGCTTGAACGGGCATCGAGTGAAAAGGGCAATTCCATGCTGGTCACAGGCGTACTCCCGAGGAGAAGCGTTATTTCAGTTCAGGCAGGCGTGCGTCGCTTTTGACTTCCGTCAACGCGATAGCCTCGGAGGGCACCACGACCCGTTGCTTGCGCAGCAGTTCGCCCTCGGTCGCGAGCACGCGATACATGGCGAACTCCTCGGTGTAACGCACTTCGGTGTAACGGCGGCTGGCGTTGTACAACTCGTTTTCGCTGTCCAGCAGATCCAGCAGTGTGCGTTGACCGAGGCCGAACTGATCCTGATAAGCGGCCCGTACACGCGTGGTGGTTTCGGCATATTCCCTGGCGGCAGGTGTTTGCAGGCGGGCATTGGACATGGCGTTCCAGGCCAGCGAAAGGTTCTCGTTGAGCATACGCAACGCGTTGTTGCGGATGTCCAGCGCTTGTCCGGTCTTGTAGGAGTCCGAGCGCAGGCGGGCCTTGTCACGATTGCCGTTGAACAGGTTGTAATTCATCACCACGGCAGCGCGCCATTCGTTGTCGTGGCCTTCTTCGCCTTGCAGATTGTTATTGGCACCCACCGCCACTTCGGCATCGAAACGTGGGTAGAACGGTGATTTAGCGATTTCGTATTGCTTTTGCGCGGCGTTGACATCGGCCTGAGCTGACTTGAGATAGGGGTTGTTAAGCAGCATGCTTTGTTGCGCCGCACTGAGGCTCAACGGCACTTCGCCCTTGATCGACGGCGGAGTTTCCAGCTCGTCAGGCATGCGCCCGACAGCACTGAAGAAGTTGGCTTCGGCATCAGCCAGATCCACTTGGGCAGTGTAGAAGTTGTTTTCTGCCAAGGCTCGGCGTGCCGCGGACTGGTCGCGGTCAGCCGTACTGCCCACGCCGCGCTCACTGCGCAAGCCGATCTGATCATTGATGCGCAAGTGCGATTGCAGGTTGTTTTTGGCCAAAGTCAGCAACTCGCGCCGTTTCAGTACATCGAGATAAACCTCGATGGCCCGCAACGCGAGGCTTTCCGAAGTGCCCCGCACGTAATACGCCCGTGAGTCGACTACCGCTTTGGTGCGGCCGACTTCGTTCGGGGTATTGAAGCCATCGAACAGTAACTGGCGCAGGCGCAACTCTGATTGCGTGTAGTTCAGGTCACGATTGTCATGCCCATAAATCGCCCGGGTGGTGGGGTTGTCGGTACGTTGTCGGCCGTAACTGGCGATCAGGTCCACTGCGGGCAGGTATCCGCCTTTGGCAACATTCACATCCTCATCGGCGGACAGCCGGTTGTTCTTGCTGGCCTGAATTTCCGGGTGGTTATCGAGCGTGTCCTGTATGGCGTCGGTCAACGACATGGCTTGCGCTTGAGCACAGGCCACCGCTAACACCACGGCACCGTAAAGCGGGGTCAAATCGCGCATGAATACTTCTCCCTAAGTAATACCGTTCTTGTTTGCCAAAAAACTGACGATCTGTGCGTTTAAAACCGTATCAGGTTTGTAACATCACAGCTAAGAACAACTTTGGAGGCAGCCAAGACGTTTTTCTCATAACGCTTATGCCAAAAAAAACTTATGAGATTCATTCGGGGCGAGCGATTGTCTATGGATTGATTTCACTAAAAACAGATATTTACGGTTGTTGATATGGAAAATATAAAGTTATGACGTTTCTATGGCTTTACCGATCTTGATGATTTTTAAAGCGAAAACGGAGCTGCTAATGGGTGTCGGTTTTATGGCGTTTAAATAAATGTCGATCTTTTCTCGGTTCATAGAAGGCGAAAAACAGGCTTTTTTGTAACGGGAATGGGTCGGATTGTTGCAAGTCAGGGAGGGAATATGGGCGTATTTATCGGCACGGTGCGACAAGTGGCGGGCGATGTATTTGCAGTGGCGGGCGACGGTACACGCAGGATTCTGATCGATGGCGATCGGCTGTTTGCCGGAGAACAGGTGCAGACCGGTGGAAGCGGTGCGGTGGCGGTCAATCTTAGCGGCGGAGGCGAACTGACCCTCGGGCGTGGCAGCAGTCTGCAGCTCACGCCGCAGTTACTCAATCATCAGGCCGGGCATGTCGACACTGCGGACGAGCTAACGCCCACACTGGCTCAGTCTGCCGTGCAGCCCACGCAGACCGTATTGCCTGAACAAGTCATCAGCGCAGATGCGCAATTGCAAGCCCCTGAAGCTGCTGATGCCGGGCCGGAGGTGGCGGATGGTTCATCGCTGGGAGGCGGACATTCGGCATTGCTGTTGGCCGAGGTTGGCGGTGAGGTGACGCCGGAAATTGGTTTTCCGACCCAGGGCTTGAGCGCTGCTCCCGAGTTCCCCGAAGGGCGTATCGAGGGGCTTGGCGATGCTTCGAGTCGTTCAGGCAGTGTTTATGAGCCTCCGGTTCTCATCGTGCCGCCTACTGATCCCGAACCGCCGACAGACCCTGAGCCCCCGGTCGAGCCTCCTGTCGATCATGCCGTGGAGTTGTGCGGCGGTGAGCTGACGCTCAATGAAAACGACCTGTCCTGTGGCCCCGTCACCCAGTCCGGGGTGTTCACGGTCAGTGCCGTGGACGGGCTGCAAAGCCTGGTGGTCGGTGGTCTGGCGGTCATCAGTGCGGGCATTGTCGCCGGATTTCCGCTGACCATGCAGACCCCGCTAGGTAACACGTTCAGTGTGATCGGTTATGACGCCGCTACTGGCGAAGTCAGCTACAGCTACACCTTGCAGGGCGCCGCTGACCATCCTGCCGGTGACGGTACCAACGTTACGGGCGAGTCGTTCAGCGTCGTTGCCCACGACAGCGATGGTGATTCGGCCAATAGCTCGCTGGACATCAACCTTATCGACGACGTGCCTGAAGCTCATTGCATCGAGGTCACACTGAGCGCTGATCCGGGATGCTCTGGTTCGCCTCTGAACAGCGCCGGTGGCAGCTTGCTGCAGGGCGGTACTTTCGGCGCGGACGGCGGCTTTGTGCACTCCATCAGCATTGATGGCACCACTTACAGCTACGACCCGCACACCGGGCTGTGCGTCAGTTCCTGCGCAGGGGCCGGGGTGTTCGATCCCGCCACGCACAGCCTCACGGTCACCAGCGAAGGCGGCGGTACCCTGGTGGTGAACATGCTCAACGGGGACTTCAGTTATACCCCCTCGGCGAATCCTGGCTGTGAGCCTCTGACCGAGAACATCCAGTATGTCATCAGCGACAACGACGGTGACCTGGCTGGCTCCACTCTACAAATCAACGTTCCGGCCATTCAGCCCCCCGAAGGCCCGACGGCTGTGGCCGACAACGTCATCACCAATATTCTTGCACCCTGCATCAATATTCCCGGGGCGCTGTTGCTGGCCAATGACGTGCCCGGCAACGGTGGACCTTTGATCGCCAGCCCCACGGTGTTCCATACGGGGTGGCAGGCCAAGGGCGAGGGGTTTTCCAATGATTGCCCGAAAGTCATCGATTTTTCCGGTAAGCGGGATAACTCTGGCAACCAGTTAAAGAACCTTGAACGCAGCGACTTTGCGAACACCGGTGCCATGACCGCAATGGTGGCTATTACGGGGTATCTGGGGGCATTCAGTGGTTCGGGGGCTAATGCGCAGGACCTTTACAGTTTCAGCCTGGTGGCTGGCGAGAGCGTGACGGTCGACCTGAAAAGTCTGGGCGATCAAATCGGTGTTCTCTGGCAACTGGACGGTGGCGAGTTTCAGTTGCTGGATGCAGGCGGGACCTTTACCGCAACGGAAAACGGTGTCTATCGCATCCTTCTGGTTAATCAGCCTGACGCCGGACAACCCGGTCCTGCGGTTCACTACTCCCTTGATCTGGCGATTGACTACAGCGCTGCCGACACTACGCCGAATCACGAAAGTGCTTACACGGTGAGCGACGGCCATGGCGGCAGCGATTCAGCGGCGGTGAGCATCAGTTATCAGGAAGGTTGCACGTTGCTGGGCACCACGGGTGACGACGTATTGCTCGCAGGTGCAGGAAACGACAGCCTGCATGGTGGCGATGGCAACGACGTGCTCAGCGGTGGGGCCGGGAACAACGATCTGTACGGCGATAACGGCAATGACATCTTGTTCAGCGGCGCGGGCAATGAAGTGCTGGATGGCGGCGCGGGTAATAACACCGCCAGTTATGCGTTGGCCCAGTCCGGTGTCACGGTCAGTACGGCGCAGCTCGGACCGCAAAACACCGGCGGGGCAGGTACTGACACGTTGATCAATATCCAGAACCTGATGGGTTCGGATTACGACGATCACCTCACCGGTGACTATGAGGCGAATATCATCAATGGCGGTGCTGGCAATGATGTGCTGACTGGCGGCTTGGGCAACGACACGCTGACGGGCGGAGCGGGTCATGACACGTTCAAGTGGCTGTCGGGGGACAGTGGGCACGATGTGGTGACTGATTTCAGTCTCGGGGCTGACACGCTGGATTTGTCGAAGCTACTGCAGGGTTTTAGCGCGGGTGCGGATTCGCTGGATGACTTTCTGCATTTCAAGGTCACGGGCAGTGGTGCGGATCTGGTGTCGAGTATTGAAATCGGATCGGGCGGTTCTTCACAAACGATCGACCTGGCGGGCGTTGATCTGGCGCATCACTATGGGGTCGGGGTTGGCGCGGGGGGCATGGTGTCTGGTGCTGATGCCGGGTCGATCATCAGCGGGATGTTGGGGGATCATTCGTTGAGGGCTGATGTGGTTTAAGGTTTTTGTTAGGGGCAGTTATTCGAGGCGGTAACACCCCGAACCGGTAGGAGCGAACTTGTTCGCGAGACGTCATCACGTCCAGCGCTTTTCGTCGTCTGACGAGCTGTTTCGCAGCCTTCGGCAGCTCCTACAGAGGCCTGGCAAGTTCACACAATCAGGTCGGCTCCAAGGCCGCCGCGCTTTTGATTTGATCTGAGGCGCCCCGTTAAACCAAGCACTGCGGGCGGGTACACCGAGCGACAACGAGGTGCCGGGCAAGCAATAGCCGCCCCTACTCCAACAATGGATATGTACACCCAATTTACTGAATAAAAGCTCAACCCTTGCGCAACGTCCTCTGCCGCAAGATATAAACCGTCACCAACACCGCACAGGTCACCATGAACACCCTTGCCCAAATGAACGACACGAGATAACAGGAAAACCCGATGCTGATCCACATCGTGACAATCGCGTAGACCTTACCCTTGAGCGGGATGCCGTTACCCTCAAGGTAATCGCGAATCCACGGGCCAAGCCGCGGGTGATTGACCAGCCAGTTATAAAAGCGCGGAGAGCTTCGAGCGAAGCACGCGGCGGCGAGCAATAGAAAAGGCGTGGTGGGCAGAATCGGCAGGAAAATCCCGATGACGCCCAATACCACGCTTAACCAGCCAGCGCCCAGAAAGGCATAGCGTACGAACCGGTTACGACTCGTGCGCGGTGCGGCCTGCGCCATAGGCGCAGACTCAGTGGTGGCGAGGCTTGAGGATCGCCGGCTTCTCATCCGGCGCCTGGCACAGCAGGTACAGGGCGGTGAGTGCTTCCGGAATCTGTACGATCATATCATCCATCAGGTTGGCATCAGCCGCGATGTCGGAGAACTCAGGCTGCTCATCGAACAGACCCGAACCGACCATGATCGGCAACAGCATCTCGCTGACTTCTTCCTCGGCGGTTTCGAACCAGGCGCTTTCACGCAGGAACACACCTTCCATAAAGCCAATGCACCAGCCGCGCAGGTCAGAGTCATCCGGCTCGTCGCCCAGGTCCAGATCGCACGGCAGTTCGAACTCTTCATCCGAAGCCAGCTGGCGAGCAATGTGCGCTTGCAACTGGATCAAAGTGCCTTCGATCTCTTCGCGCTGCGCATCATCGGCGTAATGCGGTGGTTCGGAGAACAGCGCATCGATCCACTCGCGTTCTGGCACGGTTTCGGCGCAGATAGAAAGAGCGGTCAGGTAGCCATGAGCGGCCACGTAGTCCAGTGCCTCGTCATGCAGCTCATCTGCATCGAGGAAGACTTGCAGGCGGTTTAGTTGCTCAGCGAAGGACATTGACGGACTACCTTGGAAATAAACGATGCTGAATTCTAGGCCCTGAGCGCCTTGGGCGCCAGCGTGGAGGTGGATGCGATGCACGATGAGTTTAATTTCGACCGCTTATATCCCGGCTGCCCTTTGCCTGTGACACGTCGGGTATACTGCCGCGCTTTGCAGTGCAGCAGGACATTCTGGGGTTTTTATGCTCGAACAGGCGCAACGCGTACTTAAAGACATCTTCGGCTATGACAGCTTTCGTGGTCGCCAGGGTGCCATTATTGAACGCGTGGCCAGCGGTGGTGATGCGCTGGTGTTGATGCCCACCGGCGGTGGCAAATCGCTGTGTTTTCAGGTCCCGGGCCTGTTGCGTGATGGCCTTGCGGTGGTTGTTTCGCCGCTGATCGCCCTGATGGATGATCAGGTTGCCACTCTGGAGGAACTGGGCGTCTCGGCAGCTGCGCTGAACTCTACCCTGAACGCCGATCAGCAGCGGGAACTGGCTCACCGGATTCGTCAGGGCGAAATCAAGATGTTGTACCTGGCGCCGGAACGTCTGGTGCAGCCACGCATGCTGGCTTTTTTGCAGAATCTGCAGATTGCCCTGTTCGCCATCGACGAAGCGCACTGCGTCTCTCAGTGGGGGCATGATTTCCGTCCCGAGTATCTGCAACTGGGACAATTGGCAGAGTTGTTCCCCGATGTCCCGCGTATCGCTCTGACTGCCACAGCCGACAAGCGGACCCGGGAAGAAATCGTCACCCGGCTGCATTTGCAGAACGCCGAGCGCTTTCTATCGAGCTTCGACCGCCCCAATATTTTTTACCGCATCGTGCCCAAGGAGTCGCCGCGCAAGCAATTGCTGGCGTTTCTGTCCGAGCGTCGGAGCGACGCCGGTATCGTTTACTGCCTGTCACGCAAAAAAGTCGACGAAGTGGCGGCCTTTCTTTGCGAGAACGGTTACCCGGCGTTGCCTTACCATGCCGGCCTGCCTTCCGAGACCCGTGCTGCCAACCAGAAACGCTTCCTTAATGAGGAAGGCCTGATCATGGTTGCGACCATCGCTTTCGGCATGGGCATCGACAAGCCCAACGTGCGATTTGTTGCGCACATGGATTTGCCCAAGTCTCTTGAGGCCTATTACCAGGAAACCGGTCGAGCGGGTCGTGATGGTTTGCCCGCCGATGCGTGGATGGCCTACGGTCTGCAGGATGTGCTGATGCTCAAGCAGATGCTGCAGAACTCAGAAGGCGACGAGCGACACAAGCGTCTGGAGCACCACAAGCTCGATGCCATGCTGGCACTGTGCGAAGAAACCCGCTGCCGCCGTCAGACGCTTCTGGCTTACTTCGACGAAGACATGCCCCAGCCGTGTGGTCATTGCGATAACTGTGTCGACGGTGTGCAGACCTGGGACGCGACAGAGCCAGCCCGTCAGGCATTGTCGGCGATTTATCGTACAGGCCAGCGTTACGGGGTCGGTCATCTGGTGGATGTGCTGCTGGGTAAATCCAACGATAAAGTGCAGAACTTCGGTCATCAGCATCTTTCGGTTTTTGGTGTCGGCAAGGCGCGTTCCGAGGGCGAATGGCGTTCGCTGTTTCGCCAGTTGGTGGCACGAGGGCTGGCTGATATCGATCTTGAAGGCTACGGCGGGCTGCGCCTGAGCGACACCTGCCGTCCATTGTTGCGTGGCGAAGTGACGCTGGAGTTGCGTCGCGACCTGAAACCGCAGACGACTGCGAAAAGCAGCTCCGGCAGCCCGGCCAGCCAACTGGTGCGTACTGAAGAGCGCGAGCAGTGGGAAGCGTTGCGCGCGCTGCGACGCAAGCTGGCTGAAGAGCATGGCGTGCCGCCTTATGTCATCTTCCCGGATTCGACCTTGCTGGAAATGCTGCGCAGCAAACCCGAAACCATGTCGGACATGGCTCAGGTCGGCGGCGTCGGCGCACGCAAGCTTGAGCGCTATGGCGAAGCGTTTCTGGAAGTGCTGGGCGGTGCAGCTGAAGCGCCAAAGGTGGTGGCCGACGTGCGCCACGAACTCATCAGCCTGGCCCGTGCCGGGATGACGCCTGCACAGATTGCCGGTCAGTTGCAGTGCACCGAGAAAAACGTCTACACCATGCTCGCTGAAGCCATTGGCAGGCAGCAGCTGTCTCTGGAGCAGGCGCTGGACCTGCCGGAGGACCTGTTGGGCGAAATTCAGGATGCGTTCCTTGACGGCGAAGGTGAGTTACCTCCTGTAGCGGCCATCGCCGAGCAGTTTGCCGGGCGCGTACCGGAAGGGGTGCTGTATTGCGTACGCGCTGCCTTGCAGGCTGAATTCGAGGTTTGATGCTTTGCGGGCATGCAGCCCGCCCTCGAATGCAGGAAAAAATCTGTAGAACCGGCTTTAGTCGGGAGCAGGTCTGTACTTTCGCCACATTTGCGTTGTCAGGTCTGCAGTCCTCCCGGCTAACGCCGGTCCTGCAGGGTTAGCCGATCCCGGCCCAACTCATATACTTACAACCCCTCACTTGCCTCAATCCTGACGCCATGCTTAGCTGACTAATTATTAGTATCGACCCAGAGTTTCTCTATGCCAATGACAGATGAACACCGCTTCGGCATGCAACTGGCACATATGTCCCGTGGCTGGCGGGCAGAACTGGATCGACGCCTGGCCGATCTCGGGCTATCTCAGGCTCGATGGCTGGTGTTGTTACACCTTGCCCGTTTTCAGGAACCGCCTACTCAACGCGAACTGGCGCAGAGCGTGGGCGTTGAAGGCCCGACCCTCGCGCGTTTGCTTGATAGCCTTGAGGCGCAGGGGCTGGTGCAGCGCCATGCAGTAGCCGAAGACCGTCGCGCCAAGAAAATCGTCCTGTGTGACACTGCCCGTCCCTTGATCCAGAAGATCGAAGCCATCGCCACTGCGCTGCGGGTTGAGCTGTTTGCGGGTATCGATGAGGAAGAACTTCGGGTTTGCATGCGCGTCCACACACGGATTCTGGCCAACCTCGAAAGATCCTGAGGCAGACACGCTCCTTCTCGCTCATACTTGCAGCCAGACATTGAAGTCCACGCCATGTATTGAATATGCAAAGAAGCCTGTTTCGGTTTCTATAAGGGTTCGTATGCGCAATAGCTCTCAGGCGGCTACTCGATCAGGTTTTGCCAAAACCGCTTTTCGTCGCGGCCTGATGGTCGCCGCTTTATCCTCGGCATCTCTGTTCTATTCGACGTTTGCGTCTGCATTGGGCATGGGCGATATCACGCTGCACTCGGCTCTTAATCAGCCCCTTGATGCCGAAATCGAGTTGGTTGAAACCGCCGGACTGAGCGCTGAAGATATCGTCGCACGGCTGGCCTCGCCGGAAGAGTTCGCCCGCGCGGGTGTCGACCGGGTCTTCTTTTTCAATGATTTGCGCTTCACGCCCGTGATTCGTGGCAATCGCGGTGTGATTCGTGTGGTGTCGAGCAAACCGGTCACTGAACCCTATCTGCAGTTTCTCGTGCAGATACTGCGGCCGGGCGGTGACATGTTGCATGAATACACGCTGCTGCTGGACCCGGCGACGTCTGCGCAAGGGCGCGCGGCGGTGGCGGGTCGCTCCCGTGGCGCCGCCACTCAGGGCTCCGAACAATCACGGATGCCTGTTGCGCCACCGGCAGCACTGGAAGGTAAACGCTACTCGGTCGTGGGCGGCGATACCCTTAACTCCATCGCCCGACGTATGCAGGGCTCTGGTGCCGGTGCATCGGCAGGGCGACTGGCCGACGGGATCAAAGCGCTCAACCCTCAGGTTTTTCCTAATGGCGACAGTACCGCGCTAAAGGTCGGGCAGAGCTTGTTGCTACCGGACGCTGCTGTGCTGCCCTCTGGTAATTCTTCTCCCACGCCCACCGCAGCATCCGCGCCGCCAGCCGCAGAAGTTCAGCGTGGTGCCGAACAGCTTGCCGCGTCGGCCATTGAAAATCAGTTGCTGACCAAGACGGTGGAAGACCTGCGCCTTCAGTTGCAGGCGCAGCAGGCATCGATTGATGGCAAGGACAAACAGATTATCGGTCTGCAGACCGAGCTGGCGGAAAGTCGCGCAGCCACCTCGTCACCGGCATCGTCACCGGCAGTGCCTGAGCCGATCGCTGCAGCTCCTTCCGTTAGCGCGGAGCCACAACAAAGTCCTTCGTTGCTGACTTCGCCATTGCTGTTGGGCGCGGTGGCGATTCTGCTGTTGTTGCTTGCGCTGGCCTGGTCGGTGCGTCGTAATCGTCGAAAACAACCCATACGGCAACCCGTCAGTGCCGATCCGACCCTGACCAAGCCAGCGCGTGCGCCGGTTGTTCCGGTTTATGACACGCCAGCCGTAACGCCCAAAGTGTCAGCTCCGGTGGTTGCAGCTCCTGCTTCAACGCCGCCACGTCCGGCTCCTGCACGTGCGGCTGCCGGAAGCACTGATCCACTGGACGGCGTCAGCATCTACATCGCTTATGGCCGGTTTGCCGAGGCGATGGGAATTCTGCGCGATGCTTTGGCCAAGCAGCCCGAGCGTACCGACGTGCGTATTCGTATTCTCGAGTTACTGGCAGAGCAGGGCGATTCTGCCGGTTTCGCTGAGGAAGAGCGGATCGCTTTACAAAATGGCGTGGAGCCGGAACAGCTTGAGCAGATCCGCTCACGTTATCCACAGCTCAAGCCTGCCAGTGAAGCGCTGAGTGCTGCGCCCGCTACCCTTGTTGCAGCTGCACCGCTGGCAGCCGCCGTTGTCCCGGCTGCAATAGCTGAAGAGCAACCCGCACAGCTCGATGAAAATTCAGCTGCTGCGCTTAATCCGGAGCCCGCCGACGATTTCCAGTTAAACCTGGATGATCTGTCGATGGATGCCGACTGGGACCTGGTCGATCCTTTCGACAAACCCGTCACCGCACGTGCCGATGCATCGGTGCAAACACCGGTCGAAGATCCGGGATTCGCTTCAAACCTCACTGAGCTGCCTGACGTGCAGGAAATTCCGGATGATCGTTTTCTTAGCGATTTCCCTGAGGAAGATGGGGTTGTCGAGTCTAACAACGACGCTCTGGACGACACGTTCCTTGACGGATTCATGGATGAATCAGGTGAGTTTGACTTGCTTGATCTCGAAGAAGTCCCGCTGAGTAAAGTCAATCAGGCCCAGGTGCTGATCGATGACGGGGACATTGAAGGCGCTCGTGAGCTGTTGCTGCAGGTGATTGAAGAGTCCGATGAAGAGCATCAGCAGACGGCTCGTGCCCTGTTGGCGGGGCTTTAGGCCCGCAGCACATCCCCTTCGCGACCGTCGTAAACTCCGATGGCCCCTACAGATTGCTCTGAACCTGCACCGTAGGAGTTGTCGGATGTTACGACGGCGCCGATGCGGTTTGCCTGATATACCGCCATCGCAGCCTTCGGCAGCTCCTACAGGCCCAATGTTTGTCGCGAGACAGCATCATGTCAGGGACATTGAGCGACGCCCTGCGGGAAAACATCTGTCCTTTTATCCCGGAGATTTCTTGCATGGATACCGCAAAACCCGAAATAACCATTACCTACTGCACGCAATGCCAATGGTTGTTGCGGGCGGCATGGTTGGCTCAGGAGTTACTCAGTACGTTTTCCGATGATCTGGGCAAGGTCTCTCTGCAACCTGGCACTGGCGGTGTATTCGTCATCACGTGTGATGGCGTGCAACTCTGGGAGCGCAAGGCCGACGGCGGATTCCCCGAGGCGAAGGTGCTCAAGCAGCGCGTCCGCGACCAGATTGATCCACAGCGCGATCTGGGGCACAACGACAAGACCAGGCCTGATCAGTGAGTCGTCGCTGCCTGAGGTGCTTTTTTACCGTTCATCAGGCCTGAAATGATGATGGCGATGATGATAAGCGCGCCGCCCAGCAACATGCTCAAGGTTGGGACTTCGGCGAACAGCAGCCAGGCGAATGTGATGCCGTAAACCGGTTCCATGGCGAATACCACCGCAGCGGTCCGGGCTTTTATCACCGCCAGGCTCGCAACGAACAGGCTGTGAGCCAGCCCGGTGCAGAACACTCCCAGCAAGCCGATCCACAACCAGTCCAGGGCAGGAACGGTACTCAACTCAGGGGCCGCCATCGGCAACAGACACAGCCCCACAATCAGGTTCTGATACAGCGCGGCTTGCACGGCGGGGACGTTTTTAGAACTGACGCGATTGACCAGCGATAACAGCGAAAACGTCAGCCCGGAAAATACCGCCCACAGCAGCCCGCTGGTGGCCTCGCTGGCCAGATTGAACTCGGGTGTCACCAGCACCAGTCCGATACTGACCAGTATTACCAGAACGATCTCGTTGCTGCGGATTCGCTCGCGGAACAGCAGCCCTTCGAGTATCACGGTAAAAGCCGGAAAACTGGCAAAGCCCAGGGTTGCGACAGCTACACCGGCAACTTTGACGGCGATGAAAAAACTCACCCAGTGTGCTGCGAGCAGGATGCCTGCGAGTATCAGCCGTGCCCAATCGGCTCGTCGCAGGGTTTTCCACGGGGTATTGCTGGCAAAGCGGGCGAAGAAGGCCAGCGCTGCAACGGCAAATATTCCGCGACCGAACACAATGACTGAGGGCGATGCGCTGGCCAGCTTGCCGAAGACACCGGTAAGGCCAAACATCAGTGCGCCCATATGCAGGGCGCTGAGGGCGGAGCGGGGAGTCATGGTGTTCCTTACTGGGCCGCTCTTATCAAGCATGAAATGGCTATCTTGCCCATAGGGGCGCACGAGGGCAGTCTACCAGTGTCCGCCCTGAAGCATTCAGTCCAACTCTTCTTGTGCATTGTCACGGCATTGCCACACTCCGGTCACATTCGATTAACCGGCACCGGGCACTCTCATGCAAACCCAGCAGGAGATGGTTCATGACCAGTGCTCAGCTTGCCAGACCCAGCCGTAAGCAACGCGTTCGCACCTTGTGGATTTCTGATGTGCATCTGGGCACGCGGGATTGCCAAGCCGAACACTTGTCACATTTCCTCAAAGGCTATCAGGCTGACAAGGTCTATCTGGTGGGGGATATCATCGATGGCTGGAAGCTGCGCGGTGGCATGTATTGGCCCCAGGCCCATACCAACGTGATACGCCGCCTGTTGACGATGAGTAAGCGCGGCACCGAGGTGATCTATGTCACTGGTAATCACGATGAGTTTTTACGCCGCTATTCGAAACTGATTCTGGGCAATATCCAGTTGGTGGATGAAGCCGAGCATGTCACTGCAGACGGGCGCCGTCTGTTGGTCATCCACGGCGATCAGTTCGACGTGATCACACGCTACCACCGCTGGCTGGCCTTTCTCGGCGACTCGGCGTACGAATTCACTCTGACCCTCAACCGCTGGCTGAATCATTGGCGGGCCAGGTACGGCTACGGTTACTGGTCGTTATCGGCGTATCTCAAGCACAAGGTCAAGACGGCGGTCAGTTTCATCAGTGACTTTGAAGAAGCCATCGCCCATGAGTGCGTCAAGCGCGGGCTGGATGGTGTGGTGTGCGGGCATATCCACCATGCTGAGATGCGCATGGTCGGCGAAGTGGAATACCTCAACTGCGGTGACTGGGTGGAGTCCTGTACCGCATTGATTGAGCATCTGGACGGCACGATTGAGCTGTTTCGGCTCGCGGACGCTCATCTCAAGCATAAGGAACTGCTTGCCGAGGAAAAGCTTGAGGCCAGCGAGCCGGTAGTCTGAAACGCTGGCGGTTGATGTGCCGTCGGCTAAAACGGAACCTTGCCAGTCAGCATGTCGCGGTACATGACGAAATCGCCCAGCAAGCTATAGAACGGATGCTGGAAAGTAGCAGGGCGATTCTTTTCGAAGAAAAAATGACCGACCCAGGCGAAGCCATATCCTGCCACTGGTACTAGCCAGATCAGGCTCCAACTGCCGCTGCCAATCACAAAGGCCAGCAGGAAGATCACCAGACTGGTGCCGACGAAGTGCAGACGACGGCAAGCGCTGTTTCGGTGTTCTTGCAGGTAGTAAGGATAGAAATCGGCGAAGCGGGTAAACGATTTGGTGGTTTCCATGGCTGGAGTTCCTGATCGTTGGCGCTGTTGGTTTAATGTCAGCTGGCTTTTGCGTCAACTGACATTAAACGCCATTACGATCACTGACGCCAGAATGCCGGAATACACAGCACCAGCACCGTGATGATCTCAAGACGCCCCAGCAGCATGCCACCCGACAGAATCCATTTGGCGGCGTCGGGCAGGGTGGCGAAGTTACCGGCCGGGCCGATGGTTTCGCCCAGCCCTGGGCCTACGCCGGACACCGTGCTCGCTGCGCCGGTCAGCGCAGTCATCCAGTCCAGTCCGAGCAACGACAGCAACAAGGCGATGCCGCAAATCGTGATGGTGAAAAAGAACGAGAACGTCAGGATGGACCGCACGATTTCGTCGTCCAGCCGGTGGCCGTTATAGGTTTGCTTGAGCACCGCACGCGGATGGATCAACTGATTAAGGTTGGCCTTGAGCAGAATGTAGGCGACCTGAAAGCGAAAAATCTTCACTCCACCGGCAGTCGAGCCGGAACAGCCACCGATAAAGCCAAGATAGAAGAAGAACATCAGCGCGAAGTTGCCCCACAGGCTGTAATCACCGAGGGCGAAACCGGTAGTGGTCACCACAGAGGTCACGTTCAGGGCCACATGACGTAGCGCGTCGTACCATGGCAGATCGGTGGTCGCCCAGTACCATGCGCCGAGTACCAGCCAGGTAATCAGCAATAAGCCCAACAGCCCCCGAACCTGTTCATCCCTGATCAAGGCTCCACGGTTGCCGCGCAAGGTTGCGACATACAGGGTAAACGGCAGGCTACCCAGGATCATCACCACAATCGCGACCCAATGCACCGCAGGTTGCGGCCACTTGGCCAGAGACAGATCGGAGGTGGAAAAGCCGCCTGTCGAGATGGCGGACATGGCGTGGTTGATTGCATCGAACAGGCTCATGCCGGCCGCCCAGAAAGCCAGACTGCCCAGCGCCGTAATGCTGACGTACGCCAGCACGATGAACTTGGCCACCATATGCGAGCGGGGCATGACTTTTTCGGAGCGGTCTGAAGATTCGGTCTGGAACAGACGCATGCCACCGATACGCAGCAGGGGCAGAATGGCTACTGCCATACCGATAAAGCCGATCCCGCCAAGCCAGTGGAGCATCGAGCGCCAGATGAGGATACCTGGCGACATGGTATCCAGACCGCTGAGCACTGTTGAACCCGTCGCGGTAATGCCAGACATGCTTTCGAAGAAGGAGTCGGTGTAGCTGATGTGCTGGGTCAATAGAAACGGCAGGGCGGCGAAGACGCACACAACGATCCAGCTGGAGACTGTCAGCAGATACATGTCTCGCGGACGCAAATGCACGTGTTCAGGTCGACCGGGAATGATCAATGCCAGCCCGGCGATGAACGTCAGCAAGCTTGCCCACAGAAAGGAGCGCAGGTCTTCGAAGCGGTCGTAAATGACCAGCGTCACCATGGGCACGATCATGGCGATGGCCAAGGTGATCAGGAATATGCCGATAATGAAACCGATGATGCGAAGGGTCGGCAACGCCATGCAGTCACTCTGACTAGGTTCGGGGAAAGGCGCCATTCTACCTGCGGCCCACGGCAAGTAAACCGTGGCCTGTGCGTCGCAGCCTGTAAGTAATTGCCTCGCAGGTTCGTTATCCGTGTGCACAAGCTCTAGAATGACCCATCATTTCTCAAGGAGGTAGCCCATGGAGGCGCTCGACGTATTGCTCAATCGTGTCTCGGTCCCACGATTGATCGACCCGGCCCCGGATGCAGCCCAGCGTGAAATCCTGTTCAGTGCAGCCATGCGCGCCCCGGATCATGGACAGTTGCGCCCGTTCCGGTTTATCACGGTCGAAGGCGCAGCCCGTGAGCGCATGGGGGATTTACTCGCAGAGGCGTTGCAGGCCAGTGGATCGGAAGTGACACCGCAAGCTTTGGACAAGGCACGCCTCGGCCCGCTACGCGCACCACTGGTTGTGGTTGTGGTTGCCCGTCTGCAGGATCACTACAAAGTGCCAAAAGCCGAGCAGTTGATTACCGCAGGGTGTGCGGCGCACAGCGTTTTGCTGGCGTCCTACGCGCTGGGCGTTGGTGCGGTATGGCGCACCGGTGAGCTGTCTTATTCGCCGCTCGTCGCCAAAGCTTTTGGCCTGGCGGATGACGAAGAGGTGATCGCCTTCCTGTATCTGGGCACGCCTCAGAACCCGCCACGTGTTGCTGCGAAAGTGGATGTGGTGGATTTTGTGAGTGAGTGGCAGGGCTGAGGGGCTGGAATGCTGAAGTTCTTCTGTAGGAGCTGCCGAAGGCTGCGAAGCGGAGTGTCAGAAAAATCGTTTTCGCAGCCTTCGGCAGCTCCTACAGCGGAATGTGTATTTGCCGCAAAATGGATTAGGCCACCGAACTCTTCGGCTCCGCCGGCAAATCAATAATCGCCAGAAACCCGCCCTCGGGATGATTGCCCAGTAGCAATTCCCCGCCATGACGTTGAGCTGCACGGCGGGCAATTGCCAGGCCCAGGCCATGACCCGCTGCGGTTTGGCCTGGAGCGCGGTAAAACGGCTCGCCCAATTGCGTCAGGTGCTCAGCCGCCACGCCAGGGCCATGGTCACGCACGCTTAACTGCAGTCTGTCACCGACCCGCTTTGCCTGCACTTCGACGGTTTCACCGGGCGGATTGAAGCGCAACGCATTGCGCAGCAGGTTATCGGTTGCTCGCTCAATCATGTCGGGCCAGCCATGCAGATGCAGGTTCTGCTCGACGTGTACGGCAATTTGCTGGTCGCCACCGTCCAGATTTGCATCATTCCTGAGGCGCAATAGCAGCGCGTTGAGATCAATGGGCTCAGCGCTGCTCAGTTGTGCGTCGAGCCGCGCCAAAGCGAGGATTTCGCTTATCAGTGCCTCCAGTCGATCACATTCGCGGCTTAACCTCGGCCAGAGCTTTTCCCGTTCGGCCGGTTCCGCGCGTTCTGCCAGCGCCAGCGCAATACGCAAGCGCGCCAAGGGGGATCGCAGCTCATGGGATACATCGCGCAGCAACTGACGCTGGCTGCCGATCAGGCTCTGCAGTCGCGCGCCCATACGGTTGAAGTCGGTTGCCAGCACGCCGAATTCATCCCGGCGGTTCGCCAGTTGCGCGAGGCTGTTTTGTTGATAAGTGGTTTGCCCAAGATCATGCACCGCACCGCGCAAGCGGCTGAGGGGGCGAGTGATCGACAAGGTCACCAGCAAACTGAACAGGGTCAGCACCACCAGCGCAATCCCCAGCGCGCTGAGCGGCCACATCAAACTGTCGCGGTGCCACGCATCCAGCTCCGGGTGAGGGATACGGTAAATGAACAGGTAGGTTTCCCCGGTTTTTTCACTCGTGTACTCACTGGTCAGGCGACGCCACGGAAGCTGGCGGGGGTCATCGCCCTGACGAGCCTCAAGGGCGGCAGCGCGGGGCGAAAAGGTGCCGCGCACGACCGGGTCGCCATTGTCGTTGAGGACCTGAACGTCCATGTGATTCTTGCGTTTGAGGCTTTGCAGGTAATCCTGCGCGGCATCTGCGCCCTGGTTTTCGTATTGCTCGGTCCAGGTCTGCGGCAAATGACTCAGCAGCGGATGACGGCTGAGGATCCATGCGTCTTGATTAAGCATGTGGCCGAGCAGAATGGACAGGCCTGCAACCAGGGCAATGGCCAGCCAGAAGCTAGCCAGGATTCGCCAGAACAATGAACGCACGGGACAACCTCAAAATAGAGAAACCCGGCACGCCTGGGGAGTGCCGGGTTCAGGTGGATCAGTAGCTTACTGGGCTTTTTGCGCTTTTTGCGCCTTCCACGCTTCGAATTCAGCGCGTTCGGCCATTTTTGCGGCGCGCTCTTTCTTCATTTCGTCGAATTCCTTCTGCTGCTCAGGCTTGAGCAGGGCGCGGATATCGCTGTCAGTCTTGGTGCGCTTGGCGTCCAGTTCTTCTTTCATGGCTTTCTGGTCAGCGGGCGACAGCTTGGCCAGATACTTTTCAGTGATGTCCTTGCGGTCGTGCATTCGCTCGCCCATCAGTTTGCCGATCTGTTGACGTTGTTCGCGGCTCAGGTCCAGCTTTTCGAAAGGACCGCGGTCATGGTGCATGCCAGCACGTGGACCTTCAGGGCCTGGACCAAAACCAGGGCCATCTCCAGGAGCAGCCATTGCAACGGTAGGCAGTGCAGCAGCGAACATCAAAGCGATCAGAGTCTTGCGCATGGTGTATCTCCTTGTCTCGAATCCGGCTCGTTGCCGGTTGAGGCCAGTTTAGGGAGATCAAGGTCAAGAGCGGTCAGGCTACTGTAAAGCTTGGGTAAAGAGGGGGAGAGAGTGGGCTGACATATATAAGTGTATAACTCGCGCTGTACCTGTAGGGGCCAACTTGTTGGCGAAGCGGTGTGTCAGTCGCAGGTATTGTTGCCGGTGATGACGTCTCGCGAACAAGTTCACTCCTACAAGGAATGCGTCCGAACTACACGCTGTAGTAATAACCCCGGCTACGCAACGCCACGATCCTTGGGCGGCCGTCAGGATGCGGGCCGATTTTCTTGCGCAGGTTACTGACGTGCATGTCCAGGCTACGGTCATAAAGGGTCAGTTTGCGCCCCAGCGCCAGTTGCGCCAGTTCCTGCTTGTCCAGCGGCTCACCCGGCTGGCGCAACAGCGCTTCGAGCAAACGGCTTTCAGAGACGGTCAGAACCAGCTCCTGATCATTGATGATTACCACGCCGCGCACCGGACTGAAGCTCAGGTCGCCCAGTTCCAGCTGTGTCGATACGGCTGTCGGGTGGCTACGACGCAGCACCGCACGAAGGCGGGCGGTCAGTTCGCGAGGGTCGCAGGGTTTGGCCAGGTAATCATCGGCACCCAGTTCCAGACCCAGAATCCGGTCCAGAGGCTCACCGCGTGCAGACAGCATCAATACCGGCAGGTCCGGATGATCGCTGCGCAACTGCTTGAGCAGTTCCAGACCGCTGCCGTCGGGGAGCATGACATCCAGAACGACCGCAGCAGGTGCGGATTCGGCAAGGGCGCGACGGGCACTGTTGCCGTCGTGACAGGCGCGGACCAGAAAGCCTTCCTGGCTCAGCCAGCTACTCAGGAGCTCGCAGAGCTCCTGGTCATCATCAATAAGTAACAGCTCGCTCATTTCTCACTCAATTTAGCCACTGTCGACGCTGCTTACGTCCACCGCGGGCAAAGATACCGCACAGGAGGGCTATCAGCGCAACACCCCCTCCGGTGACGAACCATTGTTGCTGTTCGGTCAGGATACGTTGCGGCTCGGCCGATTGTGCTTCTTTGAGCTGTAACTTGAGCCTTTGGTTCTCCTGGCGCAGGCGACTGAGTTGGGCGCTTTCGCGTGCGGCGTCAGCGTTCTGCACCTGCTTGAGGAGTTCTTCGCGCTGGCGCTCGCTTTCCTTCAGGCGTTGCTGAAGATCGCTGATCTGAGCAGCAGTGGTCGGCAGCGGCAACGCATAGGAGGTACCGGAACCACTCGTTTCCTCGGCCTGGACGGTAGTCGCACCCATTGCCAACACAACAACCAGTAGACATGCCCGCATCTGAACTCCTGTTTCAGCGTCCGTGTGTTCAACGGCCGCATTTTTAGACGGCAGTGTTCTTATAGAACGGTTTTTATAGAACATTCAGCAGGTTGTCGGCAGGGCGTTGAGAATGATTAGCGTCAGAGCGGGAGATTTTGTCATCGCTGCCTTGAGCGGCAGCGATTACAGGGTGTATCGCGGGAGGAAATTTAAGGCAGGACTTTCTTGAAAGGCTTCACAACGACGTTGGCGTAGACGCCCGCCTTGACGAACGGATCAGCTTCGGCCCAGGTCTTTGCTGCGCTCAGCGACTCGAACTCGGCCACGATCAGGCTGCCCGAGAACCCGGCGGCGCCAGGGTCATTGCTGTCTACGGCCGGATTAGGTCCGGCCAGGATCAAGCGCCCCTCGTCTTTGAGCGCATTGAGGCGGTCCAGATGAGCCGGGCGCACGCTCAGGCGTTTTTCCAGGGAATTTTCGACGTCTGTGGCAATGATTGCGTAGAGCATGTCAGTCCTCGGTTTTTGTTGGGGGCGGTGCGGAAGCAGGGTCATGCATGTGTTTGGCAAGGTATAGACCCTGAGCGATCAGGAATACCAGAGTCATGCCCAGGCTGCCGAATACTTTGAAGTCGACCCAGAATTCCTGATAAGTGAACGCCACATAAAGATTGGCCGCGCCGCAGAACAGGAAGAAGATGATCCAGGCAATGTTCAGCTTGGTCCAGATTGGTTTCGGCAAGCTCAGTGCGTGCCCCATGATGCGTTGAATCAGCGGGCGGTCGCCAATGAAATGGCTTCCGGCAAAGGCCAGCGCAAACAGCCAGTTCACCACGGGCGCTTTCCACTTGAGGAACGTTTCGCTGTGAAAGGCCAGGGTCAGGCTACCGAACACCAGACAGGCAACCAGCGTCAGCCACTGGCTTTTTTCCAGTTTGCCCTGTTTGACGAACAGAATGCCGTAGACCACCACTGAACTGACGATCAGCATGGCGGTCGCACTGAAAATACCGCCCAGTGTGTAGCTGTTGCCCAGGAACTCGACGGCACGAGGTTCGATTTTGTAAACGATGAAAAACAGCAGCAGCGGGATGAAGTCGATGAATTGTTTCACAATGGCAGCCAGAAGCAGGATGTGGCGGCATAATAACAAACATCAATGACAGCGAAAGCGCCACCTATGAATGTTGACCTGCACTGCCACAGCACAGCCTCCGACGGCGCTCTTGCGCCCACGGCATTGGTTGCGCGTGCTTACGAGAATGGCGTGCGCGTCCTTTCCCTGACGGATCACGATACCCTCGAAGGTCTCGAAGAAGCCCGGACTGCGGCGCTTTCACTGGGTATGCAACTGGTTAACGGGGTCGAGCTTTCGTGCACCTGGGGTGGGGCAACTATCCATATTCTCGGGTACGGTTTTGCCATGGATGCCCCCCCTCTGGTCGCTGCAATCGCCCGTTTGCACGATGGACGCTGGTTGCGCGCCGAAGAAATCAGTCGCAAATTGGCGATCAAAGGTATGCCTGGAGCGCTGGAAGGTGCTCGCGCCATTCAGCGAGAGCTGGGCGACAGTGGCAATGCTCCGGCTCGTCCGCACTTCGCAGACTTCATGGTGCGCGCCGGTTTCGTAAAGGATCGCGCTGAAGCTTTCCGTAAGTGGCTGGGAGCGGGCAAGCTGGGCGATGTGAAACAACATTGGCCTACGCTGGAAGAAACCGTCGGCACCTTGCGTGAATCCGGGGCCTGGGTCAGTCTTGCGCACCCCTCGCATTATGATTTCACCCGTAGCAAGCGTCGTAAGCTGGTCGCAGCTTTTCTTGAAGCGGGTGGCCATGCGATTGAAGTAGTCAATGGCCTGCAACCTGCAGAGCAGGTTGGAACCCTGGCCATTCTGGCGCGTGAATTTGGCCTGCTGGTAACCGCTGGCAGTGATTTCCATGCTCCTGGTGGCTGGTCCGAGATAGGCATCTATCGTCCGGTGCCGGAAGACCTGCCGCCCCTTTGGTCCCGGTTCAAACATGATCAGTCTACTGCTGCCTTCTGAACAGGAAGATACCGTGAGTCAATTTTTCCAGGTCCACCCGGAGAACCCGCAACCGCGCCTGATCAAACAGGCCGTGGAAATTATTAAAGCGGGCGGTTTGGTGATCTACCCAACAGATTCCTCCTATGCCCTGGGCTGTCAGCTCGGTGATAAAAGCGCCATCGAGCGCATTCGCCGTCTGCGCCAGCTGGACGACAAGCACAACTTCACGTTGATGTGCTGCGACCTGTCTCAATTGGGGCTGTTCGCCAAGGTCGATACCGGTGCGTTTCGCGCACTCAAGGCCCACACACCCGGGCCTTACACCTTTATTCTGAATGCCACGCGGGAAGTGCCACGGCTGATTTTGCATCCCAAGCGCCGGACAATCGGCTTGCGGGTGCCTAAGCATCCTATCGCCCAGGCTTTGCTTGAGGAATTGGGCGAACCACTGATGAGCGTCAGTCTTATCCTGCCGGGGGAAAGCGTGCCGCTGAGTGACCCCTATGAGATGCGCCAGACCCTCGAACGTCAGGTCGATCTGATTATTGATGGCGGCATGGGCGGGATTTCTGCTTCGACTGTGATCAACCTGACCGGCGATGAGCCTGAGGTCGTTCGTGTCGGTTGCGGCGATCCGTCACCATTTGGTGTCGAGGCTTGATGGCTACGGTAGACACCGTTGACAGTCAGGCCGACGCTCAACAAGAACTGCCGTTCGCCATGGTCTACGGCCAGGCGGTTACGCAGATGCCAATGGACCTGTATATCCCGCCGGATGCGCTGGAAGTCTTTCTTGAGGCTTTTGAAGGCCCGCTGGACCTGCTGCTCTATCTGATCCGCAAGCAGAACATCGACATCCTCGATATCCCGGTGGCAGAGATCACCAAGCAGTACATGGGCTATGTCGAACTGATGAAAACGGTGCGTCTGGAACTTGCTGCAGAGTACCTGGTGATGGCCGCCATGCTGGCGGAAATCAAGTCGCGCATGCTGCTGCCACGCTCTGCGGAGGCCGAGCAGGAGGAAGACGACCCTCGTGCTGAACTGATCCGGCGTCTGCAGGAGTACGAACGCTTCAAAGGCGCCGCCGAAGGTATCGACCAGTTGAGCCGCGTAGGGCGTGATGTCGTGGTTCCCAAACTGGACGCTCCCGAGGCCCGGGCGCGCAAGTTGTTGCCGGAAGTCAGCCTTGAAGAGTTGTTGATGTCCATGGCGGAAGTGCTGCGCCGTGGCGATATGTTTGAAAGCCACCAGGTCAGTCGCGAAGCGTTGTCGACCCGTGAACGTATGAGTGATGTGCTGGAGCGACTGAAAGGCGGCGGATTTGTGCCATTTGCCGAACTCTTTACCGCCGAGGAGGGGCGCCTAGGTGTAGTTGTGACGTTCATGGCCGTGCTTGAGCTGGTCAAGGAGTCATTGGTGGAATTGGTACAGAACGAGCCCTTTGCGGTCATCCATGTGCGGGCGCGAGCCGAATAAGAGCTGAACAATGAATCTCAACGAACCTCGCGAGCTGGCTCCGCTGCTCGAAGCTTTCCTGTTGGCCTCGGGCAAGCCGCAATCGCTGGAACGCCTTTACGAACTGTTTGAAGAAGGCGAGCGTCCTGAACCGCCAGTCTTCAAGAAAGCGCTGCAGTTACTGGGCAAGTCCTGTGAAGGCAGGGCATTCGAGCTCAAGGAAGTGGCTTCCGGTTATCGCCTGCAGATTCGCGAAAAGTTTTCCCCTTGGGTCGGTCGTCTCTGGGAGGAGCGTCCGCAACGTTATTCCCGGGCCATGCTTGAAACCATGGCATTGATTGCCTATCGCCAACCGATCACCCGGGGCGAAATCGAAGATGTGCGCGGTGTTGCGGTTAACAGTCATATCGTGAAAACCCTGCTGGAACGTGAGTGGATCAGGGTCGTGGGCTACCGTGAAGTGCCGGGCAAGCCTGCGATGTTTGCGACCACCAAAGTGTTTCTGGACCACTTCAACCTGAAGAACCTTGATGACTTGCCGCCACTGGCAGACCTGCGTGAACTGGAACCAGATCCGGTTCTGGATTTCGAAGACGCTCCGGTGCCCGCGCACCTGCAGGCGATGGCCGACGCGAGCATCGATCCGGACGCAGAACCAGAACCGCCAAGAGACGAGACGAGCTTCCGCAGCCTGTTGGTCGAACTCGACTCGATGGAGCAGGGTCTGAAGATCGACTTCGATGATTTGCTGCCGGATGAGCCTGATGAAAAGTCCAGAGACGACGCAGATCCCTTATAGGCGCAGAGTCCTTGTGGGAGCGGTGCTTGCCCGCGATAGGGGCGACGCGGTCCGACAGCGAAATCGCGCAGTCCTTATCGTCGGAATGCCGCCCAGACCAAGCACCGCTCTCACAAAATCTCATGCGGTCCTTGCGGTGTACCTCTTATGAGCGACACCAAGAACCCCTGCATCAGCCTCTGCAAATTCGACGCCGACATCTGCATCGGCTGCGGCCGCAGCAAGAAAGAAATCAAGGCCTGGAAGAAGATGGGCAAGGACGAGCGCCGCGATGTGCTCAAAGAGGCTGCCGTTCGCATGAAAGGTCTCAAGGGTGCCGGTCGGCGGAAAAAGAAGTAAGCCGCAAATTTTCGACTAGCCTCTGATGCGCAATGCGTTATGTGAGCGTATGATTCGCGACCTTTTGGCGATTCTGCTCGTGATGAGTTTAGCGTCAGAAGTTTTCAGTATTACGCCTCGTGGCTATCCACAGCCCCAGGCAACAGGTTGCGCCGGTCCTCGGCGTCCCCTGAATCGACACACCGGGAGGTGCCCAGATGAGTGAACAAGACAAGCAGGACAGCCAGGAAATCGGACCCGCAGGTGAAAAACTGCAGAAGGTTCTGGCACGTATTGGCGTAGGTTCGCGTCGCGACGTTGAAGCCTGGATCAGCCAGGGCCGTATCAAGGTCAATGGCAAGGACGCGACCTTGGGTCAACGCGTTGATCTGCATGATGCGATCAGCGTTGATGGCCGCGTCATCAAGCGCGAAGAGGCCGCCGAAACGGTGCGCCGCGTGATCATGTACAACAAGCCGGATGGTGAAATCTGTACCCGTGACGACCCTGAAGGTCGCCCGACGGTGTTCGATCGCCTGCCGCGTCCAAAAGAAGGCCGTTGGGTCAATATCGGTCGTCTGGACATCAATACCACCGGCTTGCTGATGTTCACCACCGATGGTGAGCTGGCCAACCGTCTGATGCACCCGTCTTTCGAAATGGACCGTGAATACGCTGTGCGCGTCCGCGGTGAAGTCGATGACGACATGCTGCTGCGCCTGAAGAACGGGGTGATCCTCGAAGACGGTCCGGCACGTTTCACCGACATACAGCAAGCGCCGGGTGGTGAAGGTTTCAACCACTGGTATCACTGCGTGGTGATGGAAGGCCGTAACCGCGAAGTGCGTCGCCTGTGGGAATCCCAGGGCCTGGTGGTCAGCCGCCTGAAGCGCGTGCGTTACGGACCGGTGTTCCTCAACTCCGACCTGCCGATGGGCCGCTGGCGCGAAATGAGCCAGTACGAGGTGGATATCCTCAGCGCTGAAGTAGGCCTGACACCTGTGGCTCAGCCGCAGATGAACGCCAAGACCAAGGACAAGATGGAGCGCTTGCAGCGTCAATCCTCCCGCCCATTGGGCAAAAGCGAGCGTGTGCGCACCCTTCGCCCGGCCAAGGATGCTGCTCCGACTGGCGAGCGTGCTCCACGTCAGCCGCAAGTGACCGGCAGTGATCGTGATCGCGCCCAGCGTCCTGCTGCACCGCGCTCGGATTCCGGTCGTGGTCAGCGCAACGACCCTAACAAGTCGGCGCCACGCACTCCGCGCCCAGCCAATGGCCGCAGCGACACTCGCTCAGATAACAGCCGTGGCACACCAGTGGCTGAGCGTCCGAGCGACATGAACAAACGTCCGGCCAAACCGTCGCCAAAGCGCCCAGGTATCAATCTGGTCGATGACGCGCCGTCCGGTAAGCGCCGTGGCCCCGCATCGGGCTCGGGCCAGCGCCCGGGTTTCGGTCGTCGCAAGCCGCAGTAAACGCTTGGCGACTGGCTTGAGCGAATGAAAAACGCCCATCGAAAGATGGGCGTTTTTTTTGGTCTCTGATTTACCCCGCACAAGACCTTGTGACACTTGATCCCGACGCTTTTGCCCGGCTGAGCTAAGCCGTAAGGGTGTCTTCGACGTTATCGGGATGGGCGCTATGCGTACAGGGATGTTCGCGCTGGCCTTGGGGTTACTGGCGCTACGCTTTTTACCGGTTTTGCCACCACTGTGGCTGTTGCTCGTTATGCCGGTGCTGGCTTTGATGCTGTTGCCGTTCCGCACATACCCCATCGCTTTGTTTTTATTCGGTTTCAGTTGGGCGTGCGTCTCGGCGCAATGGGCGCTGGATGATCGCCTGTCGCCGAAGCTGGACGGTCAGACTGTCTGGTTGCAAGGCAAGGTCGTCGGTTTGCCTGCGTTAACCGAAGGTGTGGTGCGCTTTGAGCTGGAAGGGCTGCAATCCAGACGATTCAGATTGCCGGAGCGCATGCGGGTAGCCTGGTATGGCGGTCCACAGGTGCGCAGTGGTGAACACTGGCGTCTGGCTGTCAAGCTCAAGCGCCCGGGCGGACTGGCCAACCCGCATGCCTTTGATTACGAAGCCTGGCTGCTCGCCCAGCGTATCGGTGCCACTGGAACTGTCTCTGATGGGCAATTGTTGAAGTCCGCTGCGTCCGGCTGGCGAGACGCTATACGCCAGCGCTTGTTGGCGGTAGACGCGCAAGGGCGTGAAGGCGGTCTGGCTGCATTGGTCCTGGGTGATGGCTCGGGCTTGAGCACGGTTGACTGGCAGATCCTGCAGGACACCGGCACCGTGCATTTGCTGGTGATTTCCGGGCAGCATGTGGGCTTGTTGGCGGGTGTGATGTACGCGTTTATCGCCGGGCTGGCGCGTTGGGGGCTGTGGCCGCGGGCCTTGCCGTGGTTGCCATGGGCGTGCGGGTTGGCGTTCAGTGCAGCGCTCGGTTATGGCTTGCTGGCAGGTTTTGAAGTGCCGGTGCGTCGGGCCTGCGTCATGGTGGGCATGGTCCTGCTCTGGCGTCTGCGCTTTCGTCATCTGGGGGCGGTCGGGCCGCTACTAGTGTCGCTGAATGTGGTGCTGGTGTTTGAGCCACTGGCCAGTTTGCAGCCGGGCTTCTGGCTGTCATTTATTGCCGTGGCGATTCTGATTCTGATATTCGGTGGGCGGCTGGGTGCCTGGAGCTGGCTGCAAAGCTGGACCCGCGCCCAGTGGTTGATCGCCATTGGTCTGTTACCTGTGTTGCTGGCGCTGAACCTGCCCATCAGTTTGAGTGGTCCGTTTGCCAATCTCGTCGCGGTGCCGTGGGTCAGCTTCCTGATCCTGCCGCCTGCGTTGCTCGGGACCTTGCTCCTGCCTGTTCCGTATTTGGGAGAAGGGTTGTTATGGCTGGCAGGGGGCGCGCTGGAGTGGTTGTTCAGGTTTCTCGGCTGGGTTGCCGGGTGGTTGCCTGCCTGGGTCCCGAGCGCCATTCCGTTCTGGGCCTGGGTGCTGAGTCTGCTGGGCGGCGTGTTGTTGCTCTTGCCCGGTGGTGTGCCGTTGCGCGGGCTGGGTTGGCCACTGTTGCTGCTTTGCGTGTTCCCGCCTCTGAAAAGCGTGCCGCACGGGCAAGTCGAAGTTCTGCAACTGGACGTCGGCCAAGGGCTGGCGATTCTTTTGCGTACTCGACACCACGCACTGCTCTATGACGCGGGGCCACGTTTCGGTGAATTCGATATCGGCCAGCGCGTCGTGTTGCCCGCCATACGCAAGACCGGTGCACGCCAGCTTGATCTGATGTTGATCAGCCACGCCGACGCGGATCATGCCGGTGGCGCGCAGGCGGTCCATCAAGGCTTGCCGGTCAAGCGGGTGCTGGGCGGTGAGCTGGAAAGGCTGTCACCGTTGCTGAACGCGCAACTGTGTACCAATGATGAGCGCTGGGAATGGGACGGTGTGGTGTTTTCGACCTGGCGCTGGAGTGATGCCAGAGAGGGGAATCAGGCCTCGTGTGTGCTGATGATCGATGCTCAGGGCGAGCGCTTGTTGTTGACCGGGGATATCGATGCGGAGGCCGAACAAGCGCTGATCGACAGTGGCCGCGATGTACGCGCCGACTGGCTGCAAGCGCCGCACCACGGCAGTCGTACTTCTTCATCGAAAAGCTTTGTGCGTTCGGTCGCCCCTCGCGGCGTATTGATTTCCCGAGGCCGCAATAATGCCTTCGGGCACCCGCATCCGTTGATCATGGCGCGCTATCACTGGTTCGGCATTCCCACCTGGGACAGCGCCGAGCTGGGTGCGATCAGCCTGCACCTCGGGACCTTCGACAAGCCGCGGTCGCAGCGGGCAGAGAGGCGTTTCTGGAGGGACTGACGCAAGGATATTGCTCGCAGGCTTCGGCGAGTCGCTGACCCTATGATAGAGTGGCGCCAATTTTTCGAGGGAGTCGTCACTGTGTGGGAACTGGTCAAATCTGGCGGCTGGATGATGCTGCCGATCATTCTGAGTTCCATTGCTGCGGTCGGCATTATCATCGAGCGCCTCTGGACCCTTCGTGCTAGCCGCATTACCCCGCCGCATCTGGTAGGGCAAGTCTGGCAGTGGATTCAGGACAAAAAGCTCGACAAGGAAAAGCTCAAGCAACTGCGTGCCGATTCCCCGCTGGGCGAGATTCTTGCCGCAGGCCTGGCCAATTCACGGCATGGCCGCGAAATCATGAAAGAGTGCATTGAAGAGGCTGCTGCCCGGGTCATTCATGACCTGGAGCGTTATCTCAGTGCGCTGGGCTCCATCGCTGCCATGGCACCTCTGCTCGGCTTGCTCGGTACGGTACTGGGCATGATCGACATTTTCGGGTCGTTCAATGCCACCGGCAATACAGCCAATGCCTCGGTTCTGGCGGGCGGTATCTCCAAAGCGCTGATCTGTACGGCGTCTGGCCTGATCGTCGCGATTCCTGCGATCTTCTTTCATCGTTACCTGCAAAGCCGGGTCGATGAACTGGTGGTCGGCATGGAACAGGAAGCCATCAAGCTTGTAGAGGTTGTGCAGGGTGATCGCGAAGTTGACCTGAACGATCCAAAAATCGACCTCAAGTCGCAGGCTCGGGGCGAGGGTCGCAAAAAGTGAAGTTTCGTCGTCGCAAGGTCAGGGAGAACATCGACATCAACCTTGTTTCGTTGATTGATGTGGTGTTCATCCTGCTGCTGTTCTTTATCGTGACCACGACCTTTACTCGCGAAACCCAATTGCGCGTTGACTTGCCGCAGGCGGTGACCGGCGCTCCGGAAACGGATGCCGATCTCAAGCATCTGGACATCACTATCAACGCTGACGGCGTCTTTTCGGTAAACAATCAATTGCTGCCGAAAAACGACCTGCAAACCTTGATCGATGCGCTTCAGCGGGAGTCTGCCGGTGATACCAGTCTGCCGCTGTCGATCAGTGCTGACGGTAAAACTCCGCATCAATCGGTGATCACTGCCATGGACGCCGCAGGCAAGCTGGGTTTCAGCCACCTGCGCATGACCACGGTCGAAGCCGCACCGGCTAACTAATGGCACTTTCTGACCGCTTGCTTGACGCCTGGTACAACGGCCATCCGGCGCTGATGCTGCTGCGTCCACTGGAGAGCCTCTATCGGCGAGTCGTGCAGGGCAAGCGTGAGCGTTTTCTGGCGGGGCAGGGCGAGATATACAAAGCACCTGTGCCGGTCGTCGTCGTGGGTAATATCACCATTGGTGGCACCGGCAAGACACCGTTGATCCTGTGGATGATCGAACACTGTCGCCGCCGCGGCCTGCGTGTTGGCGTGGTCAGCCGCGGTTACGGCGCTAAACCGCCGAGCCTGCCGTGGCGTGTGACCGCCGAGCAAAGCGCCGCTGAGGCGGGCGATGAACCCTTGCTCATCGTACAGCGCAGCGGTGTGCCGTTGATGATTGACCCTGATCGCAGCCGTGCCGTGCAGGCGCTGCTCGACAGTGAGTCGCTGGATCTGATTCTTTCCGATGATGGCCTGCAGCATTACCGGCTGGCGCGAGATCTGGAATTGGTTCTGATCGATGCTGCTCGTGGGCTGGGTAATCGCCGTTGTCTACCCGCAGGCCCGCTGCGCGAACCTGTCGAGCGTCTCGAAAGTGTTGATGCGTTGCTCTACAACGGAGCAAGCGCTGATCGGGACGACGGCTATGCCTTTCAGTTGCAACCTTCGGCGCTGGTCAATCTGCGCAGCGGCGAGCGTCAGGCGCTGGAGTTCTTCCCGGCCGGGCAGGCGCTTCACGCCGTGGCCGGCATCGGTAATCCTCAGCGTTTCTTCAATACTCTCGAAGGGCTACACTGGCGACCGGTCACCCATGCGTTCGCCGACCATGCTGTTTTCAGTGCTCAAGCGCTGACCTTTTCTCCGGCGCTGCCTGTTGTCATGACCGAAAAGGATGCCGTGAAATGCCGGCCCTTCGCGGCGGATGACTGGTGGTACCTGGCTGTGGATGCGGTGCCATCCGATGCTTTTATCAGTTGGTTCGATTCGCAGTTGTTACGTCTTTTGCCATGATTCGCTCAGGATTTCTTATGGACACCAAATTACTCGACATCCTCGCTTGCCCGATCTGCAAGGGGCCGCTGAAGCTCAGCGCCGATAAAACCGAGCTGATCAGCAAAGGCGCAGGCCTGGCTTATCCGATTCGCGATGGCATCCCGGTGATGCTCGAAAGCGAAGCGCGCACGCTGAGCACTGAAGAGCGTCTGGACAAATGACAGCAGCATTTACGGTCGTTATCCCGGCGCGTTACGGCTCCAGTCGTTTTCCGGGCAAACCGCTCAAAGAGATTGCTGGCAAGCCGATGATCCAGCATGTCTGGGAACAGGCACGCAAGAGCAGCGCGGCACGGGTTGTGGTCGCCACCGACGATGCGCGCATCGTTGAGGCCTGCAAGGCCTTTGGTGCTGAAGTGCTGCTGACGCGTGACGATCACAATTCTGGTACTGACCGGCTGGCCGAGGTCGCTACACAGTTGGGTCTGGAAGCCGACGCTATCGTGGTCAACGTGCAAGGCGACGAGCCCATGATCCCGCCTGCGGTGATCGATCAGGTGGCCGACAACCTTGCTGCCCACCCTGAAGCCCGTATGTCGACGCTGGCCGAGCCCATTGATGACGTGGCAGCGTTGTTCAACCCGAACGTGGTCAAGGTCGTGTCTGATATCAACGGCCTGGCCCTGACGTTCAGTCGCGCGCCATTGCCTTGGGCCCGGGACGCACTGGCCAGCGATCGCGAGCAATTGCCTGCGGGCGTGCCTTATCGTCGACATATCGGAATCTACGCTTATCGCGCAGGATTCCTGCATGACTTCGTGAGCTGGGGGCCATGCTGGCTGGAAAATACTGAAAGTCTGGAGCAGTTGCGTGCGCTCTGGCATGGCATCCGGATTCATGTCGCTGATGCGCTGGAAGCACCACCCGCTGGCGTCGATACGCCAGAAGACCTTGAGCGCGTTCGTCGCTTGCTGGAGATTTGACGTTGCAACCGCAGTTCGCTGTTTCACTCCGTCCGTTCAACACGTTCGGCGTTGATGTAAAAGCACAGATGTTTGCCGAAGCGCATAACGATGACGATGTGCGCGATGCGCTGGCTTATAGCGCGGAGCATGATCTGCCGCTGATGGTGATCGGCGGAGGCAGCAACTTACTGCTGACAGGTGATGTGCAGGCGTTGGTGTTGCGCATGGCCAGTCGCGGCATACGTGTCCTGCGGGAAGATTGCCTGCAGGCAGTCGTCGAGGCTGAGGCGGGCGAACCGTGGCATCCGTTCGTGTTGTCATGCCTTGAGTTGGGGCTCGCCGGGCTGGAGAACCTGAGCCTGATTCCCGGTACCGTTGGCGCTGCGCCCATGCAGAACATCGGCGCCTACGGGGTGGAAATCAAGGATCTGTTTCACGGTCTGACGGCGCTTGACCGTCAGACGGGTGAACTGCGTGATTTTTCCCTGGAGGAGTGTGCTTTCGGTTATCGCGACAGCCTGTTCAAGCATGAGATCGGCCGCTGGGTGATTTTACGGGTGCGCTTCCTTCTCACTCGTGATCCTCATTTGCACCTTGAATATGGTCCTGTGCGTCAGCGTCTGGAAGAGCAGGGTATCAAGCAGCCGACGCCGCGTGATGTCAGTGCGGCGATCTGTGCGATACGCAGTGAAAAGCTCCCGGACCCGGCAGTGCTAGGCAATGCCGGCAGCTTCTTCAAGAATCCTCTGGTATCTGCCGAGCTGGCCGAGCAGATCCGCCAAACGTATCCCGCGCTGGTGGGTTATCCACAGCCTGACGGTCAGGTGAAACTTGCCGCGGGCTGGCTCATTGAGCAGGCTGGCTGGAAGGGCTATCGCGAAGGCGATGCTGGTGTTCACCGGCTGCAATCATTGGTTCTGGTCAATTACGGGCAGGCGACGGGCTTGCAACTGCACGCTTTGGCGCAACGCATCCAGGCTGACATCGCTAAACGCTTTGGTGTTGCGCTGGAAATGGAACCCAATCTGTATTGAGTTGAATTAAAAAAGATTCTTGTAGGAGCGCACGAGCAACGCGAGGCCGCGATGGCGGTGTGCCAGGTAGACCGCCTCGCGTTGCTCGTGCGCTTCTACAGAATTAAGTGTTGTGTAGTCACCTATGCCCAGGAAGGGAGTAACCATGACCAACACTGTGTGTGCCATCGTCCTCGCTGCCGGAGAAAGTCGTCGGTTTCGAGCCATTGCCGGGCAGGGGCAGAGCAAGTTGCTTGCTTCATGCGTGGGGCGTGATGGTAGAGAGCGTCCGGTACTGGAGCAGACGCTCGTCAACCTGCAAGGGGTTGTCGACAAGGTTCTGGTGATTACCCGGCCCGACTGTTCGCAAATCATAGCGCTTGCTCACCACTATGGCTGTGAGCTGGTCATGCTGGCTTCAGCGGGTATGGGCGACAGTATCGCCGCTGCCGTGGCTGCCGAACCGGATCATCGTGCCTGGCTGATCGTTCTGGGCGACATGCCTTTTATCCTGCCTCAGACCCTGCATCAGGTTGTTGCTTCGTTGGAAGACGGGCGAATCTCTGTGCCAGCCCTGAAGACCGAGTTTGGCCATCCAGTAGGGTTCGGTCGCCAATACGGTCCTGCATTGAAGGGGTTGAGCGGTGATCAGGGCGCGAGGCGATTGTTCCGGGAGGGCTGTGTCCAGCAGATAGAGGTAGATGATCCGGGAGTCCTTTGGGATGTGGATGTACCGGATCGGTTGGTGTTTGTTTCTTGATAAGGCATTTACGTCCATCTGTACGCTGATTTATGTCCGTAGCATCGCCATCGCGAGCAAGCTCACTCCTACAGTTGCAACCCGATCCCATGTAGGAGTGAGCTTGCTCGCGATGGCGTCAATGTAGGCGAAGGTTGATTCCATCATTACTACAGATTCCCAAGGCTCATAAAAAAAGCCCCACCTGCTTTCACAGGTGGGGCTTTTTCATTCAGTCAAGGATCAGGCGAGGGGTTTAGGCTCGGTGCTCTCTTCCTTGGCTTCATGGTGCTGGACGGCTTCGTCAGTCGACTGCAGGTTCTGCTCGGCAACCGGAGCAGGTTCTACTGCTTCAATTGCGGGCTGAACTGCTTCGACTTCGGCTGCCACAGGAGCTGCAACGGTATTCGCTGCGGCTTCTTCAGCTTCCTTTTGCAGGCGCTCGGCTTCACGCTTGCGACGACGGACTTCACGTGGATCGTTAGGCGCGCGGCCGTTGGTGCTGACCGGCAGAGCTGGAGCTTCAGGGGCAACCGCCACTGCTGCTTCTGCGGTAGGCGGAGTCGCAACAACTTCAGGTGCGGCGTACGGAGCAGGTTCCTCGGCAACCACTGGCGCTGGAGTTGGCAGTTCAGCCGACTGAGTGTCTACAGCCTCCGCGCGAGCCGGTGCTACTTCCTCAACCTGCGTGGCTGGTGTTGTCGGCTCTGGCGTTGGCTTGAAAGGAACAACACGTTCTGCGTGTGGTGCTTCGAACAGCTCGGTCTGTGCAGCCAGAGCCGGGGCTTCAGCGATGACCTGAGGAGCCGCTTCGACAACCGCTGGCACTTCAGCAGACTGCACTTCAACGTCCGGAGCTTTTTCGGCTTTCGGTGCGTCTTGAGCAATTGGAGCCTCAACAGCAGGCGTTTCTACTGCCGATGCTTCAACCGGAGCTTCGAACGCTGGAGTCTGGATCGAAGGGGTTTCGATAACAGCCTGCGGTACGAAAGACGAGTCGGTAGAGTCCACGGTAGCAGTTGCGCGCTCGGCCTGGCGGTTGGCTTCGGCTTCGGCTGGTGCACTGATAACGCTGCTGGCAACGGCTGCGGTAGCGGCTGTAATAGCCAGGCCTGCTGCCTGATCGGAGTTGCCGGATTCGCTGCCTTCTTCTTCAGCGCCTTCGGAACCTTCGATCACGTTGCCGTTTGCGTCACGCTGACGCTCACGACGGTTGCTGCGACGACGCTGACCACGGGAGCGGCGGCGAGGGCGATCGCCTTCTGCACCGTCCTGATGATCTTCGGTAGCCAGTTCTTCGTTCGGCAGCACTTCGTCTTCGCTGACCGCAGCTGCGGCCTGCTCAGCGCGAGGTGCACGTTCTTCACGCGGCGCACGGGGTTGGCGCTCTTCGCGTGGAGCGCGTTCCTCGCGAGGTGCACGCTCTTCACGCGGAGCATCGGCTGCCGGAGCGGCATCCAGAGGTTCGCGCAGTTCACGTACACGCTCTTCACGCGGCTTGCGGTCTTCACGTGGCGCGCGTGGAGCACGAGGTGCGCGCTCTTCACGCGGTGCGCGGGCCGGGCGTTCTTCACGCGGTGCTGCATTGTTTTCGTCGACGGCCTCACGTGGAGCACGCGGTGCACGTTCTTCACGAGGTGCGCGTTCCTCACGTGGAGCACGCTCTTCGCGTGGCGCACGTTCGGCGCGTTCTTCACGCGGCTTGCGTTCTTCGTCGCGACGGTTGTTGCGGCCACGGCTTTGTTGACGGCCGTTGCGGCGTTCTTCGTTGCGCGCAGGGCGTTCGGCGGCAGGCTTTTCAACCACAACCGGTGCGGCTGGCTCTTCCTTGGTGGCGAACAGGCTCACCAGAGACTTGACCAGACCTTTGAACAGGCTTGGCTCGTGAGCGACTGGCGCTGGAGCAGCAGCGGCGGCCTCAACCGGAACCGGAGCGTTGGCGCGCGGTGGAGCAGTTTTGACTGCAGCTTCCTGACGAACCAGGGTTCGGGTGGCGGCAGCTGGCTGAACTTCTTCCACTTCAGCAGCAGCGGCAGCGATTTCATAGCTGGACTGCAGAGTGTGGGCTTCCGGGCTGTCATCACGCAGACGCTGAACTTCGAAATGCGGCGTTTCGAGGTGATCGTTCGGCAGGATGATGATGCGGGCGCGGGTGCGCAGTTCAATCTTGGTGATCGAGTTGCGTTTTTCGTTGAGCAGGAAAGCCGCAACCGGAATCGGCACTTGAGCGCGGACTTCAGCGGTACGGTCTTTCAGGGCTTCTTCTTCGATCAGGCGCAAGATAGCCAGCGACAGCGATTCAACATCACGGATGATGCCGGTGCCGTTGCAGCGTGGGCAGACGATACCGCTGCTTTCGCCCAACGATGGACGCAGGCGCTGACGGGACATTTCCAGCAGGCCGAAGCGCGAGATGCGACCGACTTGAACGCGAGCGCGGTCAGCTTCGAGGCTTTCGCGGACTTTTTCTTCCACGGCGCGCTGGTTCTTGGCCGGCGTCATGTCAATGAAGTCGATGACGATCAGGCCGCCGATGTCACGCAGGCGCAACTGACGGGCGATTTCTTCAGCCGCTTCCAGGTTGGTCTGCAGAGCGGTTTCTTCGATGTCGCTGCCTTTGGTGGCGCGCGCCGAGTTGATGTCGATGGACACCAGGGCTTCGGTTGGATCGATAACGATGGAGCCGCCGGAAGGCAGTTCAACGACGCGCTGGAAGGCGGTCTCGATCTGGCTTTCGATCTGGAAACGGTTGAACAGCGGAACGCTGTCTTCGTACAGCTTGATCTTGCTGGCGTACTGCGGCATCACCTGACGGATGAAGGTCAGGGCTTCTTCCTGGGCTTCGATGCTGTCGATCAGCACTTCGCCGATGTCCTGGCGCAGGTAGTCGCGGATGGCGCGGATGATGACGTTGCTTTCCTGGTAGATCAGGAATGGAGCAGCGCGGTCCAGCGAAGCTTCTTTGATGGCGGTCCAGAGTTGCAGCAGGTAGTCGAGGTCCCACTGCATTTCTTCGCTGCTGCGGCCCAGGCCGGCAGTACGAACGATCAGACCCATGTCGGCTGGAGCAATCAGGCCGTTCAGCGCTTCGCGCAGTTCGTTGCGCTCTTCGCCTTCGATGCGACGGGAAATACCGCCTGCACGCGGGTTGTTTGGCATCAGGACCAGGTAACGACCGGCCAGACTGATGAAGGTCGTCAGGGCTGCGCCTTTGTTGCCGCGCTCTTCTTTTTCGACCTGAACGATAACTTCCTGGCCTTCGGTCAGGACGTCCTTGATGTTGACGCGGCCTTCGGGGGCTTTCTTGAAGTACTCGCGGGAGATTTCTTTGAGAGGCAGGAAGCCGTGGCGCTCAGAGCCGAAATCGACAAAGGCAGCCTCAAGGCTGGGTTCGATGCGAGTGATCCGGCCTTTATAGATATTGGCCTTTTTCTGCTCGCGGGCACCGGACTCGATGTCCAGGTCATATAAGCGCTGGCCGTCTACCAGTGCAACGCGCAACTCTTCGGGTTGAGTTGCATTAATCAGCATTCTTTTCATGTAGTACCGTCGGTTTCCGGGCTGCCGGAAACGGCGTTCGGCACACACGACTTCTCACGGTCGGTGTCAGGGCACGTCAGGAGTGGTTGGACACTCCAGTGTCTAGCGAGATTACGGCCAACGGGGCCGGAGTCGCGACGACGTTTCCTGCTTGCTGTGGTGACAAAAGACACCCTTTCAGCAAAAGCTTTGTCAGGAGGAGGAATCGACCATCGGTAGCGGACGAGATGAAGCGTCTAAAACAAGCCTTGTGCTACACAGTCCGATGGTTGTGCGTCTCCACCCTACACGTATCCCTGATAATTCGGGTGCTGCCGTGCGCAGAATCCGCAACGGGTTGGCATTTACCGCGGCCTTCCAGAGGGAGGGTCGCGCATCATGGCTTAAGGCGTTTGTTTCCGAAACATTCGCTCGGAGCGTCTGTAAACGACTGCACTTTGTGAACTGGCCGTGATTTTTTAGCTCTGAAGGCGAGTGATAACTCTGCGATCTGGCGTCTATCAGGCCTCATGTCACCTGCGCTTGTTACGTTTGCAGCCAATCCGTTGTCACCGAAAGCCCCGTAGGACGGCCTCGCGTCCTCGTGAATTGCGTAGGGCAGGGCCGGTCATAAACCGTTTGTCCGCTGTCCAGGCCGCTTTTGGCGGCGTTCGCGACTATAGCAGCAATCATTAAGTGCTTCAAATCCATAAAAATTGTTATGATTTGCGCCATGACGAATATCACCCCTCCAACCCCTGGCGTCCAGCTGGTAGAGGTTGCGCCGGAATATGCCGGTCAACGTATCGATAACTTTCTTGTCACTTTCCTCAAAGGCGTGCCCAAGACCTTGATCTACCGCATCTTGCGCAAAGGCGAAGTGCGGGTGAACAAGGGGCGGATCAAGCCCGAGTATAAGTTGCAGGCGGGCGACATCATCCGGGTTCCGCCGGTGCGCGTGCCTGAGCGGGATGAACCTGTGCCTGTGGCTCAGGGGCTCCTGCAGCGCCTTGAAGCGGCGATTGTCTACGAGGACAAGGCGCTGATCGTGCTTAACAAGCCCGCAGGTATTGCCGTACATGGCGGCAGCGGCCTGAATTTCGGTGTTATCGAGGCGTTCCGGCAGATGCGTCCGGATGCCAAAGAGCTGGAGCTGGTGCACCGCCTGGATCGCGACACTTCCGGGCTGCTGATGATTGCCAAGAAGCGCAGCATGTTGCGCCACCTGCATGAGGCCTTGCGCGGCGACGGCGTCGACAAGCGCTACATGGCGTTGGTGCGCGGTCGTTGGGATACCGCCCAGAAGCGCGTCAGTGCTCCGTTGCTCAAAAGTAATCTGCGTTCCGGCGAGCGCATGGTCGAGGTCAATGATGAAGGCAAAGAGGCACTGACGATTTTCAAAGTGCTGCGCCGTTTCGGTGACTTCGCCACTATGGTCGAGGCCAAGCCGGTGACCGGCCGTACTCACCAGATTCGCGTGCACACGCTGTATGCGGGGCACGCAATTGCAGGTGATACCAAATACGGCGACGAAGACTTCAGTCGCGAGATTCGTGACCTGGGCGGCAAGCGCTTGTTCTTGCATGCTTACATGCTGACCGTGCCACTGCAGGATGGTGGCGAGCTTAAATTGCAGGCACCCGTGGATGAGATGTGGGCCAAGACCGTGGAGCGTTTGAGTGCGACCTGATTTTGAATCATCGAAGTACGATTTGTTGATTTTCGACTGGGACGGCACGCTGGCCGACTCCATTGGTCGTATCGTCGCCGCCATGCGCGCCGCAGCTGTAGAAAGCGGCAGGCCGGAGCGTGATGAGCTGGCCATCAAAGGCATTATCGGTCTGGGGCTGCCCGAAGCGATTCGAACGCTTTATCCGGATATCACGGCCAATGACCTGATCGACTTCCGTCAGCATTACGCCGACAGCTATATGGCCATGGATAACGACGTCGCTTCGCCTTTGTTCGAGGCAGTGCGCGAATCCATTGAAGGCTGGCGCGCCGAGGGTTACAAGATGGCCGTAGCGACGGGTAAGGCGCGTCGCGGCCTTGATCGTGTACTCAAGGCGCATGACTGGCTCGATTATTTCGACATCACCCGCGCTGCGGATGAAACCGCCAGCAAGCCTGATCCGCTGATGCTCAATGAAATCCTGCAGTATTGCGGGGTTGAGCCGGGGCGGGCGTTGATGGTGGGTGATTCTTCTTTCGATCTGTTGATGGCGCGTAACGCTGGCATGGATTCAGTGGCTGTTGGCTACGGTGCCCAATCGCTGGATTCGCTGCGTACCTACGAGCCACAGTTGGCTATCGAGCATTTTTCCGAGCTGCGCACCTGGCTGGGTGATCGCAGTCGTCAGTCTTCATTGTTGGGGTCGTAAATAAATGTCGGACGAATGGAAAGCACCGGTTTCGCAGGACAAGGATGAGCTCGCAGACAGCAAGGCTGATGCGAAGAGCTGGAAGTTGCTGGAAAAAACCTTGCTGGCAGGCATTCAGGAGCAGCGTCGCTCGCGTCGCTGGGGGATTTTCTTCAAGTGCCTGACCTTCCTTTATCTGATCACGGCATTGTTCCTGTTCACGCCGCTGGGCGATTTCGAGAAGAGTGCTTCTGGCAGTGCGCATCACACCGCGCTGATCCAGATCGAAGGCATGATCGCCGACAAGGAGCCTGCCAGCGCCGATAACATCGTTGGCAGCCTGCGTGCGGCGTTCGAGGACCCGAAAACCAAAGGCGTAATCCTGCGTATCAACAGCCCGGGCGGTAGCCCTGTGCAGTCGGGCTACGTTGCCGATGAGATTCGTCGCTTGCGTGCCGAAAAGCCGGAGATCAAGGTCTACGCCGTGATCACCGACCTGGGAGCTTCGGGCGCCTATTACATCGCCAGCGCCGCTGACCAGATCTACGCCGACAAGGCCAGTCTGGTGGGGTCCATCGGCGTCACCGCGGCAGGCTTCGGCTTTGTCGGTGCAATGGAAAAGCTGGGTGTGGATCGTCGAACCTACACGTCGGGCGAGCACAAGTCGTTCCTCGATCCGTTCCAGCCACAAAAAGAAGACGAGACCGCATTCTGGCAGAGCGTCCTGGACACCACCCACCGCCAGTTCATCGCCAGCGTGAAACAGGGTCGCGGCGATCGCCTGAAAGACAAAGACCATCCGGAACTGTTTTCCGGCCTGGTCTGGACGGGCGAGCAAGCGCTGCCGCTGGGCCTGATCGACGGACTGGGCAGCTCCAGCTACGTCGCGCGTGAAGTAATCGGCGAGAAAGAAATGGTCGACTTCACCGTTCAGGAATCCCCGTTCGATCGCTTCTCGAAAAAACTGGGCGCCAGCGTCGCTGACCAAATCGCAATGTGGGCAGGCTTCAAAGGACCGACGCTTCGCTGATTGCGAATCGGACCCAATAAAAAACCCGGCCATTGGTCGGGTTTTTTGTTGTGGTCTGGTCGGTTCGGCCATCACTGCCCATAGCTCGGTAAGCCCGCGCATGAGGTCGGCTGTCAGGCCGCCACGCTTTTGATTTTGATCTTGGGCGCCCCGTTAAACCACGCTGGCCGAACGCAGATTCTGAAGTGTGGGTAACCCGGCAGGACGCCGGGTTAGCCGCATTGGGCCATGGATGGCTCATTGCGGCGGCCCACGGTTCAGGGTCTGTGTTCGGGTACACCGAGCGACAGCGAGGTGCCAAGTGGTGGGGCAAGAGCGCTTTGGTTACTTTCGCGCTCTTCGAAAGTGACGCGCTGTAAAAGCGCAACCAATAGCCGCCGTGAAAGCGGTAACGGATATGTACACAAAAAAACACTGCATGAAGATGGTCGTGTCCGATGCCCAATCAGGGCACCTGCACGCCTTCCTTTATAAGCATATCCACCAACCGAATCAGCGGCAGCCCAATCAAACTCGTAGCATCACTCCCCTCAGTACTCCGAAACAGACTGGCACCCAACCCCTCAGCCTTGAAACTGCCCGCGCAGTCATACGGCTGCTCCGCACGCAAATAACGCTCGATACAAGCCTGATCCAGCGTACGCATATGCACCGTAAACGGCACATGATCAACCTGACAAACCCCCGTCGAGCTATTGAGAAGGGCAAGGCCAGTCAAAAAAGTCACACCAGATCCACTGGCATTGCTCAACTGATCTCGCGCACGTTCGAACGTATGAGGCTTGCCAAGAATCTCGCCATCCAGCACAGCCACCTGATCCGAACCAATGATCAAATGTCCGGGATACTCGATTGCAAGCGCGCGGGCTTTCTCTTCAGCGAGGCGGCGGACCAGCTCCACTGCGCCCTCGTCAGGTCGGTGGCTTTCATCGATATCAGGCGACGCGCAGACGAACGGCAGGCGCAGTCTGGCGAGCAATTCCCGGCGATAAGGTGAGCTGGAAGCGAGGAGTAAAGGCAACATGCGGTTCTCCAGAAAGTGAAAACTGATTCTAATCAGTCTTGTGCAGGATTATTGGCCTGAATTTCCTTTGACATGCCTTGGGGTCGTCCCTAGAATGCTGCGCCTATGTTGAATGACCCGATTCCACCTCACGTTGACCCGCGCAAATTGGCTGATCGTGGCACTACCCTTCAAGGTGAAGTGCTGCTGGCTGATTTGGAGAGACTCTGCGACCCGCTTTCCGACACCGTCGGTACGGTGCAGGCCAAATTCATTTTTGAGCGTGACGAACGTCGCTCCGTGGTTATCCACAGTGCAATCGACGTCGAAGTCAAAATGGTTTGCCAGCGTTGTCTTGAGCTGGTCACCCTGCCGATCCACAGCGAGTGCAGTTACGCCGTGGTGAAGGAGGGTGCGAATACCCAGTCGTTACCGAAAGGTTATGACGTGCTGGAACTGGGCGAAGATCCATTGGATCTGCTGGCATTGATCGAGGAGGAGCTTTTGCTCGCCTTGCCCATTGTGCCTGCTCATCATCCGGAAGAATGCCAGCAGCCGGCGGGTCTCGATGAGCCCGAACCGAGCGTGGACGAGGTAACGCGGTCCAACCCGTTCAGTGTATTGGCGCAGTTAAAGCGTGACCCAAACGTTTAGGAGTTAATCAATTATGGCTGTTCAGCAGAACAAAAAATCCCGCTCTGCCCGTGACATGCGTCGTTCGCACGACGCTCTTGAGGCAAGCACTCTGTCGGTAGAAAAGACCACTGGTGAAATTCACCTGCGTCACCACGTTTCGCCGGAAGGTGTTTACCGTGGTCGTAAAGTGATCGACAAGGGCGCTGACGAGTAATTTCTTGTCCGCTCCGATCATCGCGATCGACGCAATGGGCGGGGACTTCGGTCCCCGCAACATTGTTCAGGCTAGCCTCGCGTGCCTGACTGCTACGCCCTCGCTTCATCTGATCCTTGTGGGTCAAGCCCCCCTTATTGAAGAACTGATTTCCCGCCATTCAGGTGTGGATCGCTCACGTCTGCGCGTTGTGAACGCCAGCGAAGTGATTGCCATGGACGAGCGGCCCTCTCAGGCATTGCGTGGCAAGCCTGATTCTTCGATGCGTGTGGCATTGGATCTGGTGGCAAGCGGGCAGGCGCAAGCCTGTGTCAGTGCCGGTAACACGGGGGCCTTGATGGCGCTCTCGCGTTTTGTGCTGAAAACCCTCCCGGGGATTGATCGGCCAGCCATGGTTGCAGCCATTCCAACCCAGCGCGGTTACTGCCAGTTGCTGGATTTGGGGGCGAACGTCGATTGCAGTGCCGAAAATCTCTATCAATTTGCAGTGATGGGGTCGGTGGCGGCTGAGGCGCTGGGTGTGGTGCGGCCAAAGGTCGCGCTGCTCAACGTCGGGACCGAGGACATCAAGGGCAATCAGCAGGTCAAACTGGCGGCGAGCCTTTTGCAGGCTGCTCCGGGCTTGAACTACACAGGCTTTGTCGAAGGTGACGGGTTGTATCGCGGTGAGGCAGATGTTGTCGTTTGTGACGGCTTTGTCGGCAATATCGTGCTGAAGTCCAGCGAAGGGTTGGCGAGCATGATCTCTGCGCGAATTGAAACCTTGTTCAGGCAAAATGTGTTGTCCAGGGCGGTTGGTGCACTGGCGATGCCCTTGCTAAAGCGTTTACAGGCAGATCTGGCGCCTGCCCGGCACAACGGTGCGAGTTTTCTCGGGTTGCAAGGCATTGTGGTAAAGAGTCACGGCTCTGCCAGTATGCAAGGCTTTCAAAGTGCGATTCAGCGGGCGCTGATCGAGATTCAGGAAAACCTGCCGCAACGCTTGCATGGGCGCCTTGGAGAGTTGTTATAGGCTTTCTCTGGCGACGTTTGCGGTTCATCTCCGCTAGAATGTGACGCTGCTGACTGACCGGTCATCAAAATCGGCAAGTGGCTGTAATTAGAATTTCTCGCGCTCGGCCAAGGCCGGGCGTTTATTTCGACGACAATAATCAGGGGCTTGTTTAATGTCTGCATCCCTCGCATTCGTCTTTCCGGGTCAAGGATCGCAATCGCTCGGCATGCTTGCCGATCAGGGCGCACAGCATCCTTTGATCCTCGATACTTTCGCGCAGGCATCCGATGCCTTGGGTTATGACCTCTGGGCGCTGACTCAGGAAGGTCCGGTGGAGTCGCTCAATCAGACCGACAAGACCCAGCCGGCCATTCTTACCGCTTCTGTTGCCCTGTGGCATGTATGGCTGGCTGAGGGCGGCGCTGTTCCTGCTTTTGTTGCCGGTCACAGTCTGGGTGAGTACAGCGCGCTGGTCGCGGCGCAGAGTCTGAGCCTGGCTGACGCAGTCAAGCTGGTAGAGCGTCGCGGGCAGTTGATGCAGGAAGCCGTTCCGGCCGGTCAGGGCGGCATGGCTGCCATTCTTGGCCTGGATGATGCCGATGTTATCGCTGCCTGCGCCGAAGCGGCTCAGGGCGAAGTGGTCAGCGCGGTCAATTTCAACTCGCCGGGCCAGGTCGTCATCGCCGGTTCCGTCGAGGCTGTAAAGCGCGCAATGGAGTTGTGCAAGGCGCGTGGCGCAAAACGTGCCCTGCCATTGCCGGTCAGCGTTCCGTCGCACTGTGAGTTGATGCGTCCGGCGGCCGAGCGTTTTGCTGAGTCGATCGAAGCGATTGAGTGGCAGGCTCCGCAGATTCCATTGGTGCAGAACGTCAGCGCCAGTGTCGTGACAGATCTGGCCACGTTGAAAACCGATCTGCTGCAACAGTTGTACAAGCCGGTCCGTTGGGTCGAGTCGATCCAGGCTTTGGCTGCAAATGGCGCTACCCAGTTGATTGAGTGTGGCCCGGGCAAAGTCCTGGCTGGTCTGAACAAGCGTTGCGCCGAAGGCGTGACGACCTACAACCTGGATACCCCAGACGCCTACGCCGCCGCCCGTGCGGCACTGGCCTGATTAGGAGAGCTTGCATGAGCCTGCAAGGTAAAGTTGCACTGGTGACCGGTGCCAGTCGTGGTATCGGTCAAGCCATTGCCCTGGAATTGGGTCGTAATGGCGCCGTTGTCGTCGGGACCGCGACTTCCGAGTCCGGTGCCGAGCGCATCAGTGCGACGTTCAAGGAAAACGGCATCGAAGGCTTTGGCCTTATGCTGGATGTCTGCAACGCCGAATCCGTTGATTCCGTGCTGTCGCAGATTCAGGAGCGCGTGGGTGCGCCACTGATTCTGGTCAACAATGCCGGCATCACCCGTGACAACCTGATGATGCGCATGAAAGACGACGAGTGGAATGATGTCGTCAACACCAACCTGAACAGCCTTTTCCGTCTGTCGAAGGGTGTTTTGCGCGGTATGACCAAGGCGCGTTGGGGTCGAATCATCAGTATTGGTTCTGTTGTGGGTGCCATGGGCAACGCAGGCCAAGTAAACTATGCCGCCGCGAAAGCGGGTCTGGAAGGTTTCAGTCGCGCCCTGGCGCGTGAAGTGGGTTCGCGTGCCGTAACCGTGAACTCGGTAACTCCGGGCTTTATCGATACCGATATGACCCGTGAGCTACCCCAGGCGCAACGAGATTCCCTGACGGCACAGATTCCTCTGGGTCGCCTGGGGCAGGCAGAAGAGATTGCGCATGTTGTCGCTTTTCTTGCCTCGGAAGGTGCAGGCTACGTTACCGGGGCTACAATCCCCGTTAACGGCGGCATGTATATGTGATCGCCCGTTTCAAAAAAATGTAATACGGGCTGTCTAAAATCCGTTATAAAGCTGAAATCTTTTAATGGGCAGAGGGTGATGGGCGTATCGGGAATTGCGTTTAGCTTGAAATACGCAAATCCTCTTCTATACACTTACCCATCGGCCAGCTGCCTGAATTTGTCCACTAGGAGTTAAAACACGGTATGAGCACCATCGAAGAGCGCGTCAAGAAAATCGTTGCCGAGCAACTTGGCGTCAAACAAGAGGAAGTGGTTAACACTGCTTCCTTCGTTGAAGACCTGGGTGCCGACTCCCTTGACACCGTTGAGCTGGTAATGGCTCTGGAAGAGGAATTCGAGACCGAAATCCCTGACGAAGAAGCCGAGAAGATCACCACTGTTCAAGCTGCTATCGATTACGTTACTGCCCACCAGGCGTAACATTTAGTAATCGTTGCTGGGTCATGGGAAAACCGCACTGCCTTACCGGCGTGCGGTTTTTTCTTTAAAACGATGTCCTGTGTAGTCAATGAGAGAAAAGGAGAGTCCTGTGTCGCGTAGACGCGTCGTGGTCACCGGTATGGGTATGCTGTCGCCATTGGGTACGGATGTGCCGAGCAGTTGGCAGGGTATTCTGGCTGGTCGCAGTGGCATTAACCTTATCGAACACACAGACCTTTCGGCTTACACGACCCGCTTTGGCGGTTCGATCAAGGGCTTCAACGTCGAAGAGTATCTGGCGCCCAAAGAGGCTCGCAGGCTCGATCTATTCATCCAGTACGGTCTCGCTGCCAGCTTTCAGGCTGTGCGTAATTCCGGCCTGGAAGTCACCGATGAAAACCGTGAGCGCATTGGCGTTGCCATGGGTTCTGGAATCGGTGGCCTGACCAATATCGAAAACAACAGCCGTTCTCTGCATGAGCAGGGGCCTGGGCGTATTTCGCCGTTTTTCGTACCTGGTTCGATTATCAACATGATTTCCGGTTTCCTGTCGATCCATCTGGGCGCACAGGGGCCTAACTATGCCATTGCAACGGCTTGCACCACCGGCACGCATTGCATTGGCATGGCTGCACGCAATATTGCCTACGGCGAAGCCGATGTGATGATCGCTGGCGGTGCCGAAATGGCAGCCTGTGGGCTGGGCATGGGCGGCTTTGGTGCTTCCCGGGCGCTGTCGACCCGCAATGACGATCCGACTCGCGCCAGCCGTCCCTGGGACAAAGGCCGTGATGGTTTTGTGCTGTCTGACGGGTCCGGTGCGCTTGTTCTTGAAGAACTGGAGCATGCCAAGGCACGTGGCGCGACGATTTATGCCGAGCTGATCGGCTTTGGTATGAGCGGCGACGCTTACCACATGACTTCGCCGCCAGACGATGGCGCCGGTGCTGCGCGCTGCATTCGTAATGCGCTGAAGGATGCTCAGGTCAACACTGATCAGGTTCAGTACATCAATGCCCACGGCACCTCGACCATGGCGGGCGACCTTGCCGAAGCCAATGCAATCAAAAGTGTATTTGGCGACCACGCTTACAAGCTGGCGGTCAGCTCCACCAAATCCATGACCGGTCACCTGTTGGGTGCGGCCGGTGCCGTTGAAGCTATTTTCAGTGTGCTGGCCATTAACGGTCAGGTGGCGCCACCGACCATCAACCTGGATGAGCCAGGTGAAGGTTGTGATCTGGACTTCGTGCCACATGAGGCGCGCAACATGCCAATCGACGTGGTGATCTCCAACTCCTTCGGTTTTGGCGGAACCAACGGCTCACTGGTGTTCCGCCGGTTCGCCGAGTGATGTCAGGCTGGATAGATGGACGTCCGGCCGACACGCTTTCTGTCAGGAATAGAGGCCTTGCTTACGGTGATGGTCTGTTTGAGACCGTCGCCGTAAGGGCAGGGCGCCCATCGCTACTGGATCAGCACCTGCAGCGCTTGCAGCGAGGCTGTGATCGTCTCCGCATCACGGCTGATCATCTTCTGATTCGTGACGAGCTGCTGGCTTTTGCCGCGCAGCTCGGCGATGGCGTCATGAAACTGATTCTTTCCCGTGGCGACAGTCAGCGCGGCTATGCCCCTGATCCACATTCCCGGGCGCTAAGAATTCTTCAGGGCAGTCCACTGCCTGCCTATCCTGCTGCTCATGCAGAGCTGGGTGTTCGTCTGTTTCCCTGCGTCACTCGTCTGGCCGAACAACCTTTGTTGGCGGGCTTGAAGCATTTGAATCGTCTTGAGCAGGTGCTTGCCCGCTCGGAATGGCAGAGCCCCGAGTTTGCCGAGGGGCTGATGCGTGATACCTCCGGGCGCGTTATTGAAGGGGTTTACAGCAATCTGTTCATGGTCCGTGATGGCCTGTTGATCACGGCTGATCTGAGTCGCGCCGGTGTAGCCGGAGTGATGCGTGCTGCCCTGCTGGAGCAGGCGCCGACGCTCGGGGTGCAAGTTGATGTTCGTGACCTGCAGATGGCTGATCTGGAACACGCTGACGAAGTATTTGTCTGTAACAGTGTCTATGGCATCTGGCCGGTACATGGCTTCGAACAGCTGAGCTGGCCGGTTGGGCCGCTCACCCGTAAACTGCAGCGCACAGCTGTTGCCCTTCTGGATATCGCTTAGTGATTCGAAAATTTTTGCTGTTGCTGGAAACGGGTCTGGTCCTGGCAGGTCTTGGGTTGGGTTTTGCCTATTGGCAGCAGAACGAGGCGTTGCATCAGCCCTTGAACGTTACCCAGGAACAGATGCTCGACGTTCCTGCCGGTTCTACGCCAGGCGGTCTGCTCAACCGTTTGCAAGCCGACGGTGTGATCAAGGATGCTTTCTGGCTGCGACTTTACTGGCGCTTTAACCTGTCGGATGAGGCTTTGCACAGCGGTGAATACCGCATGACGCCGGGTATGGATGCGCAATCCTTGCTCGCGCTGTGGCAGCGTGGCGAAGTCGTGCAATACAGCCTGACCCTGGTCGAAGGCTGGAATTTCCGGCAAGTGCGTGCAGCGCTGGGTAAGCAGGCCAAGCTTGAGCAAACATTGGGAAATCTGACGGACTCGGAGCTGATGGCCAAAATCGGTCACCCGGACGTCTTTCCCGAAGGCCGGTTCTTCCCTGACACGTACCGCTACGTGCGTGGCATGACCGACGCCGAGATCCTCAAACAAGCTTACAAGCGCCTTGATGAGGTGCTGAATGACGAGTGGGCGAAGCGTGCAGCAGATGTGCCTTACGCCGACCCTTATCAAGCGCTGATCATGGCATCGCTGGTTGAAAAGGAAACCGGCGTCCCGCAGGAGCGTGGGCAGATTGCCGGGGTATTCGTTCGCCGGTTGGCTCTCGGGATGTTGCTGCAGACCGACCCGACCGTGATCTACGGTCTCGGTGAGCGCTATAACGGCAAGCTCACCCGTGCTCACTTGAAAGAGCCTACGCCTTACAACACTTATGTCATTACCGGCTTGCCGCCCACGCCTATCTCATTGGTAGGGCGTGAAGCGATTCACGCGGCGCTCAATCCTGTGGCAGGCAGCAGTCTTTACTTCGTCGCCAGAGGCGATGGCAGTCACGTCTTTTCCAACGACCTGGATGCGCACAACGCTGCTGTTCGTGAGTTTCAGCTCAAGCGTCGTGCCGACTACCGATCAAGCCCGGGTCCCGTCGCGCCCCCGGTTGTACCGGCCACACCCGCTGAGCCAGTCCCGCCGGTCGAGCCTGATCCTGCAACGACAGACGCCTCCAAATCTGAAGAAAGCGCTGCCCCGAGCGAGCAAAAATCACAATGAATCCTACTGAGTACAGCCTGTGACCGGCCTGTTTATCACCCTAGAAGGTCCGGAGGGTGCGGGTAAAAGCACCAACCGTGAATACCTTGCCGCGCAACTGCGCGCTGAAGGCATTGATGTGCTGCTGACGCGCGAGCCGGGCGGCACCCCGCTGGCCGAACGCATTCGCGAGCTGTTGCTGGCGCCCAGCGACGAAGCGATGCATGCCGATACCGAGCTGCTGCTGGTGTTTGCAGCCCGCGCACAGCATCTGGCCGAAGTGATTCGCCCCGCGCTGGCGCGTGGTGCCATCGTGCTGTGCGACCGTTTCACAGATGCCACTTACGCCTATCAGGGCGGTGGCCGTGGTTTGTCTCACGAGCGTATCGCTACACTGGAAAGTTTTGTGCAGGGCGCTTTGCGGCCGGACCTGACCCTGGTATTCGATTTGCCCGTGGAAGTGGGTCTTGCGCGTGCTACGGCGCGGGGGCGACTGGATCGTTTCGAGCAGGAAGGTCGAACCTTTTTTGACGCAGTGCGCAGCACTTATCTGAATCGTGCCAAGGCTGAACCTGCTCGTTATCGTTTGGTGGATGCCGCGCAATCGCTGCCTCAAGTGCAACGATCCCTCGATGCATTGCTGCCCGAGCTGTTGAGTCTGTACCGTGGCTGAAGCTTACCCTTGGCAAGAGCAGTTGTGGCAACAGTTGGCCGGTCGCTCTCAGCACGCCCACGCTTATCTGCTACATGGGCCGATCGGCATTGGCAAGCGAGCGTTGGCCGAGCGCCTGATGGCCAGTCTGCTGTGCCAGCGACCGGAAGGTCTGGAAGCGTGCGGTCAGTGCAAGTCTTGCCTGCTGCTCGCGGCGGGCAGTCACCCCGATAACTACGTGCTGGAGCCGGAAGAGGCGGACAAGGCGATCAAGGTCGATCAGGTTCGTGATCTGGTGGGTTTTGTGGTGCAGACCGCGCAAATGGGTGGCCGCAAAGTCGTGTTGATCGAGCCGGTCGAGTCGATGAACATCAATGCCGCCAATGCCCTGCTCAAAAGCCTTGAGGAGCCGTCTGGTAATACCGTGTTGCTGCTGGTCAGCCATCAGCCGAGCAGATTGTTACCTACGGTCAAAAGTCGCTGTGTGCAACAGGCTTGCCCGTTACCCAGCGAAGAGATGAGCCTGGTCTGGCTGGCCAAGGCATTGCCCGAATGCAGCGAAAGCGAGCGTTTTGAGTTGCTCACGCTGGCGGCGGGGTCGCCGCTTGCCGCCGTCAGCCTTCAGGCTCAGGGTGTGCGCGAGCAACGAGCTCAGGTCGTGGATGGCGTGAAAAAACTGCTCAAGCAGCAACAATCACCGACGCAGCTTGCGGAAGGCTGGAAAGACATCCCTCTGTTGCTTTTGTTTGACTGGTTCTGTGATTGGTCGCACCTGATCCTGCGTTATCAATTGACCGAAGATGAGCAAGGGTTGGGATTGGAGGATATGCGCAAAGTAGTGCAGTATCTGGCCCAGAAGTCCGCGCAGGGCAGGGTGCTTGAAATTCAGGACTGGATCCTCGCTCAACGCCAGAAAGTCATGTCCAAGGCCAATTTGAACCGGGTGCTGTTGCTTGAAGCGTTGCTGGTTCAGTGGGCTGGATTGACTGGCCAGCGCTAGATGTTGCCCGGCTGTCTTTATTCCGATACCAAGGAGTTGTCATGAGCTTGCCGCTGAATTCAGGTCCACGAAATGGCATTTTGTCTCTGACTATCAAGGACAAGGCTGTTCTCTACGCCGCTTATATGCCATTCATCAAAAATGGCGGGCTGTTCATCCCGACCAGCAAAAGCTACAAGCTGGGGGATGAGGTTTTCATGTTGCTGAATCTGATGGATGAGCCGGAGAAAATTCCGGTGGCCGGCAAGGTGACATGGATCACTCCCAAGGGCGCTCAGGGTAACCGCGCCGCTGGAGTGGGTGTGCAGTTCAATGACGGTGACAATACCGCGCGTACCATGATCGAAACCTATTTGGCCGGTGCTTTGAAGTCCGACCGTCCTACCCACACGATGTAGATGTTTATTTCATGCTTGTAGATTCCCATTGCCACCTTGACCGCCTCGACCTCGCCGAACATTCCGGTTCACTGGATGCTGCCCTTGAGGCTGCCCGGGGGCGTGGTGTCGGGCATTTTCTGTGCATTGGCGTCAGCGCCGACAACGCGGGTGCGGTCAAGGCGCTCGCCGAGCGTTATGACGATGTCGATTGTTCGGTGGGTATCCATCCGCTGGACCTGACGCCAGGTGAAACACCAGCCCTGGACTGGTTGCTCAAGGAGCTGGATCACCCGCGAGTCGTCGCCATCGGCGAAACCGGGCTGGATTATCATTACGAGCCCGAGGCAGCAGAACTTCAGCAGGCGTCTTTCCGGTTGCACCTTCAAGCAGCGAACATCACCGGCAAACCGGTCATTGTTCATACTCGTGGTGCACGTGCCGATACGTTGAGCCTGTTGCGTCAAGCCGCTCTGCCCCAGGGCGGTGTGTTGCACTGTTTTACCGAAGACTGGGAGATGGCCAAGGCCGCGCTAGACCTGGGTTTCTATATTTCTCTCTCGGGCATCGTCACTTTTCGCAATGCGGATGCGCTACGTGATGTGGCGCGCCAGGTGCCTGCTGATCGGTTGCTGGTTGAAACGGACTCACCGTATCTCGCGCCAATTCCTTATCGCGGCAAACCAAACCTGCCGCAGTACGTTCGAGAAGTCGCCGAGTTTCTGGCGATGTTGCGCGGCGAGTCCTATGAGCAGTTTGCTGAAATGACAACGGCTAACTTTGCTCGCCTGTTTCCGCTGGCCCATCTCAAGGGTTGATGGGATTACAGGCAAAAAAAACCCGGGTTCTGGGGGGGGAATCCGGGTTAAGACCATTAGGAGTAAAACAAAGGTGCGCTATCCATCGGCACCTTTATCGGCACGCCACTTGGGGGAGATGTCGCGCCAACGAACTAAGTATTGGTCAGGATCGCAAGGCGTCCAGTCGCTTCTGTACGTTTTTTAAACAGATTTGGAATAGCGCCAGGGTTCTTGAGTCCGTTTTGCATTCACCTTATCGTCCGATGCGCCCAGACCAAGCTCAGCTCCCGCATGAGATCAGACCTTTGTGGGAGCCGAGTCAGCGTGAAACTCAAGATTGTCTGACAGTCTTCGTCCGAAACCGGCTTTCCACGCATTTAGTGAACCCTGGTTGGATGATCCGTGCAATTTCGCGCAAGTTAGGCATAATACCGAGCTTCGATTTTGAGCCGTGCAGACCTTCTCAATATGCAAAAAGAACCTCGTAAGGTCCGTGAGTTTCGCCGCCGTGAGCAGGAAATTCTCGACACCGCGCTTAAGTTGTTCCTCGACGAGGGCGAAGACAGCGTTACTGTCGAGATGATTGCGGATGCCGTGGGCATTGGCAAAGGCACCATCTACAAACACTTCAAATCCAAGGCTGAAATCTATCTGCGCCTGATGCTCGACTATGAGCGGGATTTGAACGAGTTGCTGCATTCGGCGGATCTGGAAAAAGACAAAGAGTCGCTGTCCCGCGCCTACTTCGAGTTCCGCATGCGCGACCCACAGCGTTATCGTTTGTTTGATCGCCTCGAAGAGAAGGTCGTCAAAGGCAATCAGGTACCTGAGCTGGTGGAGGAACTGCACAAGATTCGTGCCTCCAACTTCGAGCACCTGACACTGTTGATCAAGGGGCGGATCAACGAAGGCAAACTCGAAGACGTACCTCCCTATTTTCACTATTGCGCCGCCTGGGCTCTGGTGCATGGCGCTGTTGCGCTGTATCACTCGCCGTTCTGGAGCAATGTGCTGGAAGATCAGGAGGGCTTTTTCCAGTTCCTGATGGATATCGGGGTGCGCATGGGTAATAAGCGCAAGCGCGATAGTGACGTGCCTGTTGATCCGAAAGCGGACCCTGCAGGCCAGTAATAAGCGTCGACACAGCCTCAATCGAGTAGAAACATCAGGCGCTTTTTATCTTCAAGCCCGCATTATTCAGCTTTCGGGTGCTGTCTGGCTCGGAAGCTGCATCCGACGACCATTCGCCGGTTTTCCGTCACCGGCATCTGGGAGGGGAATAATGCGTAGCCTGGTTCTGTTACTGGCGCTGTTGGCGTTGAGTGGTTGCATGAAAGTCAGTGATCTGGCTCAAGGTGCCAAGGATCAACTGAGTGATGCCGGGGTTCTCGATCATGGCGAAACCCGCCGTATCGGCAACTGGCGTATACAGGCCGATTCATTCATCTACATCGCCCAAGGCGCATTCGTGCCGCCTAACTCCAGCCCAAGTCCCAAACAGAACGTGGTGGCGGAAGAAGCCTTTAATGGCTTCGTTGAATACTTTCCCATGGTCCGTCGCGCCCGTGCCCCGCTTGGGCTGGACGAGGCAATGACCGAGGCTCGTGGTTTCGGTGCCCACTACTTGCTCTACACTCGTTTTGCCAAGGCTGACGATCGTATCGGCAATACCGATGAATGGTCTGACCAGGAAGCGCTGGATCGACTGGGTATTGATAATGGTGTGATCCAGATCATGCTGATCGAAACCAGCACTCGCTACCTGATTGATACGGCGCGTATCCGTATCCGTGGCGGATTGCTGACGTTCTACGACAATAAACCAGAAGATTTGCTCGGCCCGCCGCTTGAGGAATACGCTCGTAGCCTGTTGGGTCTGAGCCGCTAAGGAGCAAGCAATGACTGGTCCGGGCAAGGCCAATGATCTGTTGGCGCAGATCCCCAAGAGCAAAGGGCTGCCGCCTGTCCATCTGTGGAATCCGGAGTTTTGCGGCGATATCGATATGCGTATCGCCCGGGACGGCACCTGGTATTACCTGGGGACGCCGATTGGTCGCAAACCGATGGTCCGGTTGTTTTCCACCATCATGCGCCGGGACGGTGATGATTATTTCCTGATTACTCCGGTGGAGAAGGTCCGTATCCGTGTCGACGATGCGCCTTTTGTGGCGATCAGTCTGACCGTTGAAGGGGAGGGCGAGCATCAGAGGCTGCGTTTCTCTACCAATGTTGACGATGAGACCGAGGCGGGGCCTAAGCATCCGCTACGGGTGCTGATTGATCCGCAGACCGAGGAACCCGCACCTTATGTTCACGTGCGGGCCAATCTGGAGGCCTTGATCAATCGCAATGTGTTCTACCAGTTGGTAGAGCTGGCGGTTCCCCGTGACATCGACGGTCAGCGCTGGCTGGGTGTCTGGAGTCGCGGGGAGTTCTTTCCCATAGGCCTTGAGCCATAAATCGATAAGTAGCCCTGTCAATTGCCTGCTTTGTACTCGGCGGTTAAAGTGCCGCTCCCCGTTTTACCTGAGGTTTTTGCATGAATCAGTCCTTTGATATTGCCGTTATCGGCGCCACCGGTACTGTCGGCGAAACCATCGTCCAGATTCTCGAAGAGCGTGACTTCCCTGTTGCGCAATTGCATTTGCTGGCCAGCATTGAGTCGGCCGGTCACTCCGTGCCTTTCAGGGGCAAAAATGTGCGGGTGCGTGAAGTCGATGAGTTCGACTTCAGCAAGGCGCAGGTGGCTTTCTTTGCTGCCGGTCCGGCAGTGACCCGTAGCTATGCTGCACGTGCAGCGGCGGCCGGGTGCTCGGTTGTTGATCTGTCTGGCGGGTTGTCCCCGGACGAAGCGCCAAATGTTATTCCCGAAATCAATGGCGCACTGATCGAGTCGTACGGCAAGCCGTTTCAACTGGGCAGCCCAAGTCCGTCCGGGGCAGCGCTGGCGCTGACATTGACGCCGTTGCTGGCTGTTCTGGATATCCAGCGGGTCAACGTCACCGCGTGTCTGGCGGTGTCCAGTCAGGGGCGTGAAGGCGTTGCCGAGCTGGCGCGCCAGACCACCGAGTTGCTTAATGTCCGCCCGCTGGAGCCGCGCTTTTTTGATCGGCAAATGGCCTTTAACCTGCTGGCTCAAGTGGGCGCTCCGGATGCTGAGGGGCATGTGCCGCTGGAAAAGCGTTTGGTCGCGGAGTTGCGAGAGTTGCTGGCTCTGCCTTTACTGAAGGTTTCCGCTGCGAGCGTGCAGGCGCCGGTGTTCTTTGGCGACAGCTTCACGGTTTCGCTGGAAACGGCGGCACCTGTCGACCTTGCAGCAGTCAACAAGGCGCTGGATTCGGCGGCCGGGATTGAGCTGGTTGAGGTGGGTGATTACCCGACTGCAGTCGGTGATGCTGTAGGGCAGGACGTTGTTTATGTAGGACGTGTGCGGAGCGGAATCGACGATCCTTGTCAGTTAAATCTGTGGGTCACGTCGGATAATGTACGCAAAGGTGCCGCTCTCAACGCTGTGCAGGTCGCTGAATTGTTGATAAAAGACTATGTGTAAAAGATACTTGGCTTCAATTTGAAGAATCATTCTAGCCAGGCGTGTCCTCCAAGCACCTGAGATGAGTACTTTTTACCTCTCGGATGCCGAGGAATTTTTTAACAAGGGATGGGCTATGGTTCAGGTTCGCAAACTGGTTTTAGCAATTGCTGCGGCTTCGGCGCTGTCATCTGGAATGGCGCATGCGCTGGGGCTTGGGGAATTGTCGGTCAAGTCGACCCTGAACCAGCCGCTGGTAGCTGAAATCGAATTGACGGAAGCGCAGGGCCTGAATGCCTCGCAAGTCGTGCCAAGTCTGGCGACGACCGCCGATTTCGCTCAGGCCGGGGTTACCCGTCAGGCGTTTCTCAGCGATCTCACGTTTACGCCGGTGATCAATGCCAGTGGCAAGAGTGTCTTGCGTATCACCTCCAGTAGGCCGGTACGTGAACCCTTCGTAAAATTCCTCGTTCAGGTGCTCTGGCCAAATGGTCGGCTGCTGCGCGAGTACAGCCTGCTGCTTGATCCGCCCAAGTATTCCCCGGAAGCGGCGGCGGCTGCAGCGGCTGCTTCGGCACCTGCTGCCACTCCCCAGACCCAGTTGCCTTCGACGGCGCCAACTGCCGAGCAGCCTGCGGCTCCGGCCCCCACACCTGAAACTCAGGCGCCAAGTGCTCCGGCACCTGCTGCGGAAGCCAATGCCAAGCCTGCTCTATACACCACCAGCAATAACGACACGCTGTGGGAAATTGCCGAGAAAAATCGCAACGGCGGTACCGTGCAGCAGACGATGCTGGCCATTCAGGCGCTGAATCCTGATGCGTTCATCGGCGGCAATATCAACCGCCTGAAGAAGGGTCAGGTATTGCGACTGCCGACGCCATCGCAGTCGACCACAATGCCTCAGCCTCAAGCGATCACTGAAGTCGCTGCGCAGAATCAGGCGTGGCGTCAAGGGCGCAGAACCTCAACCGGCGCTCGCCAGGTGGATGCAACCCGGCGAGATCGTGCCGGAGCGGCACCTTCCCGCGTTGAAGCAGGCGATAACCTGAGCCTCGTTTCAGCAGGATCGAACGCTGCGGGTAAAGGCTCGGCAACTGAAAAAGAATTAAGCAACAAGCTGGCCGTGGCTCAGGAAAATCTGGACACGGCACGTCGTGATAACGCGGAACTCAAAAGCCGCATGAACGACCTGCAAAGTCAGCTCGACAAAATGCAGCGTCTGATCCAGCTGAAAAGCGATCAACTCGCTAAAATGCAGGCTGCTGGAGGTGTTGTTCCTCCCGCAACGCCAGCTGCGACTCCTGCTGATTCGGCCATGCCGGCAGCCGTAGTGCCTCCTCCAGGCAGCCCTGAAGCCGCCGCCAAACCACTAGGTGAAATCGCGCCAGAAGATGCGCTGCCTGCGGGGGCCGCTCAGGTCACCGCGCCCGGCGCAGATCAGCCGTTGGCGGTTGAACCGGTGGTTGAGCCAGAATCCGACGCGGATAGCGCATTCAAACAGTTGCTCAGCAATCCGGTAGTGCTTGGCATCATCGGCGGCGCTGTGGTGCTGTTCCTGCTTCTGCTGATGTTGTTCCTGGCTCGCCGTCGTAACGCCAAGGCCGAAGCCGAGAAGCACAAGCGTATGGCGCGTGCACTGGCTGAAGAGTCGGATTTCGTGTCCGATATGGATATGGAGTTGCCGCAAGCCAGCTTCGAAGGTCTGGGTGTTGCTTCGCCTAACGTGGCAATGGCGCCGCCGGGCCCTGCTGGTGGTTCAAAAGAGCGTCCTGCCGATCCGTTGGTTCAGGCTGAAATTCATATCGCTTACGGCCGTATGAATCAGGCAGTTGAATTGCTGGAAGAGGCGGTAAAGGAAGATCCGGCTCGCGATGATATCCGTCTGAAACTGATGGAAATCTACGCGGAGCAAGGCAACACCAAAGCCTTCGCGGCGCATGAGCGCAAAGTGGTGGCACGGGGAAAGCATCAAGCTGAGGTCGAGCAGCTAAAGAGTCGTTACCCGACCATGGTTACCGCAGCTGTTGTGGCTGCGGCGGCAACAGCCACTGCGGCTGCAGTGGCTGCTGAGCTGGATGCGAAATACGTTGAAGAACTGCTGCTTGATGAAGATGAGCCGCAGCCTCCGGTTCTGGAAGTGCAACCAGAACCTGAGCCTGTGCTTGAACCCGAGCCACAGCCAGAGCAGGAACCAGAACCGGTCGTTGTTACTTCTGCTGAGGAAGCGGTTGTTCCGCCTGTCGATGACTTCGAGCATGATTTCGATCTGAGTCTCGATGATCTGGAGCAAGCCTCACCCGAGCACGTGGTTGATCTGAGCGCGCCGGCTGATGTAGCTGATTTTGAGCTGGATGCGCCGACGGTAGCCGCTGAAGAAGAGCCGAGCTTTGAATCGCTGTTGAAGCAGCAGACTGAAGCGCCTGTTGCCAGTGCGTCTGATGATCTGGCTGATTTCGATCTGGATCTGGCCGAGGACGAGCCTGCGCTGACCACGGAAGATGACTTCCTGCTCAGCCTGGACAGTGAGCCTCTGGACCTGGGAGAAGCAGCACCTGCTGTGGAGCCTGAGCCAGAGCACGATCTGGACTTGCCGGATGATTTCGATTTGTCGCTGTCGGATGAAATTGAATCCGATCCTGCTGCTCAGGCGTTTGCTTCCGAGATCGACGACGTAAACGCCGAGCTGGAGCGTTTGTCGCAGAATCTTGAGCATCCGCCTATGGCCGAGCCTTTCGAGTCGCCAAGCTTCACGGCTGATGACATGGCTACGATGGATGACGAGCCGGAGTTCGATTTCCTGGCAGGCACCGATGAAGCCGCTACCAAACTCGATCTGGCGCGTGCCTACATCGAGATGGGCGATAGCGACGGCGCTCGCGACATCCTTGATGAGGTTGTCTCCGAAGGTGATGACGGTCAGAAGACCGAGGCGCGTGACATGCTCTCTCGTCTTGCCTGATCTGACCCAGCTGTACTGCAACGGCCGCTTATGCGGCCGTTTGCATTTATGGCGTCGGGCACGTGGCGTCTTTTTTCGACGGCCCTATAATGGCCGCCATTTTGCAATCCGACAGGCTTTTACCTCTTGGCGAACATAGATAACCCGGCTGCCGAAATGGCTGCCGAAGGCTTTTCCCGAATAGCGCTCGGTGTCGAGTACAAGGGCTCGCGCTATTCGGGATGGCAGCGTCAGGCCTCTGGAGTGCTGACCGTTCAGGAAACCCTCGAAGACGCCTTGTCGAAAGTCGCCGACTCGCCGGTGTCTTTGATGTGCGCCGGTCGAACCGACGCGGGTGTGCATGCCTGTGGGCAGGTCGTACATTTCGATACCCAGGCTCAGCGCTCAATGAAGGCCTGGGTGATGGGCGCGAATATCAATTTGCCCCATGACATCAGTGTCAGTTGGGCCAAGGTGATGCCCGCTGATTTCCACGCCCGCTTCAAGGCCATCGCACGACGCTATCGCTACGTCATCTACAACGATCAGATTCGCCCGGCGCACCTGAATCAGGAAATCACCTGGAACCATCGTCCGCTGGACGTCGAGCGTATGGCCCAGGCGGCGCAGTACCTGGTGGGGACTCATGATTTCAGTGCCTTTCGTGCCGGGCAGTGTCAGGCCAAGTCGCCGGTCAAACAGTTGCATCATCTGCGGGTCACGCAGCACGGCAAGATGATCGTCATCGATGTGCGTGCCAATGCATTTCTGCACCACATGGTGCGTAACATTGCTGGCGTGCTGATGACTATCGGGGCGGGTGAGCGTCCGGTTGAATGGGCCAGTGAAGTGCTGGAGAGCAAGGTTCGTCGTACCGGAGGGGTTACGGCTCATCCGTTCGGGCTGTACCTGGTGCAGGTTGAGTACCGCGACGAGTTCCCGTTGCCCGAGCGCTATATCGGGCCGCACTTTCTCACAGGGTTCTCGGAACTTGACGGCTGACGCCTGTAACAGCATTTGTTAACATCCGGCCTTTCCCGAAAGGCTTGAGGTTTTCTTTACATGTCAGCCGTTCGCAGCAAGATCTGCGGGATTACCCGCATAGAAGATGCATTGGCTGCCGTTGAGGCGGGTGCCGATGCCATCGGCTTTGTGTTTTACGCTAAAAGCCCTAGAGCGGTCAGTGTTCAGCAGGCGCGGGCAATCATTGCAGCGTTGCCGCCGTTTATCAGCACGGTCGGCCTGTTCGTCAATGCCAGTCGTTGTGAACTCAACGAAACGCTGGATGCAGTGCCGCTGGACATGTTGCAGTTCCATGGTGATGAGACGCCCGAGCAGTGCGACGGCTATCATCGTCCGTTCATCAAGGCGTTGCGGGTGCAGGCTGGTGACGACATCGCTGCCAGTTGCCGTTTGTACTCAAGGGCCAGCGGTATCCTGCTAGACACTTTCGTCGCGGGTGTTCCGGGTGGTACTGGCGAAACGTTCGACTGGGCGCTGATCCCGACCGGTCTGGAAAAACCGATTATTCTGGCCGGTGGTTTGACCTCGGCCAACGTGGCTCAGGCCATCACCCAGGTCAGACCGTATGCGGTGGACGTCAGTGGAGGGGTCGAGAAGAGCCGCGGCATCAAGGATCATGACAAGATTCGCGCGTTCATGAGTGCGGTGCACGGCTGCTGATGGCGGTTCGATGTGACGGGTTTTCGTCGGCCACCGTCCATAACCCTGTCTGTACGACAGGCAGACATCCCGGATATGCGGGCAGTTTTTTACGGGTGAGGTTCGAATGGTCTCGCCACGGTTGTTGAATCACGATTGAAGCTGCGCACCAGGCTGGGCACGCGATGTGACAGCCACAGGCAAGCAGCTTCAAGTCATTTACGAATTAGTTAAAGGGCATGCGCAGGGTGCTGAATCACCCGGCGTTCGAGCCACCGGTACTGGAGAAATAAAGCATGAGCAACTGGTTGGTAGACAAACTGATCCCTTCGATCATGCGTTCCGAGGTCAAGAAAAGCTCGGTTCCTGAAGGCCTCTGGCATAAATGCCCATCCTGCGAAGCGGTGCTTTATCGTCCAGAGCTGGAAAAGACCCTGGACGTTTGCCCCAAGTGCAACCACCACATGCGTATCGGCGCTCGTGCTCGTCTGGATATCTTTCTGGATGAAGAGGGCCGTTCCGAGATCGGCGCTGAACTGGAGCCGGTTGACCGTCTCAAGTTCCGCGACAGCAAGAAGTACAAGGATCGCCTGGTTGGTGCACAGAAGCAGACCGGCGAAAAAGACGCGCTGATTTCCATGAGCGGCTCGCTGCTGGGTATGCCGGTTGTGGTGTCTGCCTTCGAATTCTCCTTCATGGGTGGTTCGATGGGCGCCATTGTCGGCGAGCGTTTTGTTCAGGCTGCCAACTATGCGCTGGAAAAACGCTGCCCGATGATCTGCTTCGCCGCTTCCGGCGGTGCGCGCATGCAGGAAGCGCTGATCTCGCTGATGCAGATGGCCAAGACCTCGGCCGTACTGGCCCGTCTTCGTGAAGAAGGCCTGCCGTTCATTTCCGTGCTCACCGATCCGGTTTACGGTGGTGTTTCCGCGAGTCTGGCCATGCTGGGTGACGTAATCGTCGCCGAGCCAAAGGCACTGATCGGTTTCGCTGGGCCTCGTGTTATCGAGCAGACCGTTCGTGAAAAGCTGCCAGAAGGTTTCCAGCGCAGCGAGTTCCTGCTGGAGCACGGTGCAATCGACATGATCATTCATCGTCAGGAACTGCGTCAGCGTCTGGGCAACTTGCTGGCACAGATGATGAACCTGCCGACGCCGAAGTTCGTCGCTCCGGTTCTGGAACCTGTAATCGTTCCTCCGGCGCCAGCCAACGTATGACGCCAGGATCCCTGGGCGACTGGCTCGCCTGGCTTGAGCAGTTGCATCCATCTGCCATTGATATGGGGTTGGACAGGTCGCGTCAGGTTGCGCAGCAATTAGGCCTGACCCGGCCGGCGCCCAGGGTGATTACGGTAACAGGCACCAACGGCAAGGGTTCGACCTGCGCTTTTTTGGCTTCTTTGCTCCGTGCTCAGGGCCTTAGAGTCGGTGTCTACAGCTCTCCGCATTTGCTGCGCTACAACGAGCGTGTACAGGTGCAGGGCGTTGAGGCGACTGATCTTGAGCTTTGCGATGCGTTCGCGGCTGTAGAGGCTGCCCGTGGCGATGTCACGCTGACCTATTTCGAAATGGGTACGCTGGCAGCCTTCTGGTTGTTCGAGCAGGCAGCGCTTGATGTGGCGGTGCTTGAGGTCGGCCTCGGTGGTCGTCTCGATGCCGTCAACCTCATCGATGCCGATCTTGCGGTTGTGACCAGCATCGGTGTTGATCATGCGGACTGGCTGGGTGATACCCGCGAGTCTGTTGCGTTCGAGAAAGCCGGTATCTTTCGTGACGGTTGTCCAGTGCTGTGCGGCGATCTTGATCCTCCAGCGCCGCTGCTTGATCAGGCTCGAAAACTCAATTGTCCACTGATGCTGCGTGGACGTGAGTTCGATCTTTCGATCAATGAACACAGCTGGAGCTGGATGGGGCGCGACGGGCAGGGGCAACAGGTGGCGTTGCGCGACCTGCCGCTGCTCGACCTGCCCATGGAAAACGCCGCCCTGGCTTTGCAGGCTTATCTACTGCTGGATCTTGCGTGGCAGCCTGAGCAGGTGAGCGCTGCGTTGCTTGATACGCGGATTATCGGGCGCCTGGATCGTCGCTCTTTCAGCTGGCACGGCAAGCGCCTGAACCTGCTGATGGATGTGGGGCATAACCCTCACGCCGCACACTTCCTGGCGCAACGCATGGCTCAACGTCCGTTGGCGGGCAAGCGTCTCGCGGTATTTGGTCTGCTGGCTGATAAAGAGCTGGAAGGTGTCGTTGCAGAGCTGGCTTCCAGCATCAATGACTGGGCGGTTGCGCCGCTTCCGACTTCGCGCAGCCGGTCTGCGGCCGATTTGCAGGTGGCACTACAGAACCTTGGCGCACACGTGACGTCCTATCAGAGTGTCGCGTTAGCACTGGAAGCCCAATGCGCGCACGCTACAGCCGATGACGAGATTTTGCTGTTCGGGTCTTTTTACTGTGTTGCCGAGGCCCTGGAATGGTTGACCCGGCACGCCATAGAGGAAGCTGCAAATGGCTCTGCTGGATAACGTATTCAAACAGCGTATGGTCGGCGCGCTGGTGCTGATCGCCGTGGCGGTGATCTTCCTGCCGATGCTGTTCACGCGTCAGGACGAAACGCGTCATGTTCAGGTCGATGCGCCTGCAGCGCCTCAAGCGCCCGTGACGCCTCAAGTGCAGGTTCAGCCGGTTCCGGTTCCCGAGCCGCAGGTTCCAACTCAGGAGCCAGTACCTGGCGATGATGAAATAGCCGCGCAAACCCAGGCACCCTCGATGCCGATCGCTCCCGCTCCGTCCGAGGTAAAGTCTGCGACCCCGGCTGCAGCCAAACCGGCTACCAAGCCAGCGACCCCGCCAACTCCGACGCCAGCACCAGCATCTCCGCCAGCACAAGCGGCTGCCAAACCAGCCACGCCGTCAGGTGTCGACGCGAACGGTCTGTCGGTAAGCTGGTCTGTGCAGTTGGCGAGCATGTCCAATCGTGCCAACGCCGACAATCTGCAGAAAACCCTGCGCACCCAGGGCTATAACGCCTATATCCGTACTGCGGGCGGCGTGAACCGGGTGTTTGTGGGGCCATTGATCGAGCGTGCAGAAGCTGATCGCCTGCGCGATCAACTCGACAAGCAGCAGAAGCTCAAGGGCATTGTGGTGCGCTTTCAGCCTGAGCAGGGTTGATGCTTTTCAGATGATTGCACGCCTGCCGGAAATCTCGCTTACCGGCAGGCTGGCGCTCTGCTAAAATGCGCCGCCTTATCTGTTTGCAGGCTCAAACGTGCCCTTTACCCCGGTCGACTGGGCGATCCTCGCGATCGTCGCTATCTCCGCTCTGATCAGTCTCAAGCGCGGCTTCGTCAAGGAGGCCCTGTCGCTGGTGACCTGGATCATTGCAGGTGTTGTCGCCTGGATGTTTGGCGCGGGATTATCAGGTTATTTGGTCAATTACATCGAAACGCCGTCGTTTCGGGTTATTGCGGCCTGTACTATTCTATTTGTCGCCACTTTGCTGGTCGGCGCAATGATCAACTTTCTTATTGGGGAACTGATTCGTGTCACCGGGCTTTCCGGGACCGATCGCTTTCTCGGCATGGTCTTTGGCGCAGCGCGCGGAGGCTTGCTTGTAGTAGTGGCTGTCGGGCTGTTGAGCCTGGGGCCGGTACAACAGGATCAATGGTGGCAGCAATCGAGGTTGGTGCCGCAATTTCTCATGGTCGCTGACTGGTCGAAAAACCTGATTCTCGGGATGTCCAGCAAGTGGCTCGCCAGCGGAGTCAGCGTACCTGCTGAACTGCCGTTCAAGGAACACCTCCTGCCGCCTACAATGCCGCAGGAAGTGCTCGGTAAATCCAGTTCCACTAAGTAGGGGTTGTGTCGCATGTGTGGCATCGTCGGTATCGTCGGTAAGTCGAACGTCAATCAGGCGCTGTATGACGCGCTCACCGTCCTCCAACACCGCGGCCAGGACGCTGCCGGTATCGTAACCAGCCATGATGGCCGGTTATTCCTGCGCAAGGACAACGGCCTCGTTCGTGATGTGTTCCACCAACGCCATATGCAGCGTCTGGTTGGCCACATGGGTATTGGTCATGTGCGCTATCCAACCGCGGGCAGCTCGACTTCGGCCGAAGCCCAACCGTTTTATGTCAACTCGCCGTATGGCATCACGTTGGCGCACAACGGTAACCTGACCAACGTTGAGCAACTGGCCAAAGAGATTTACGAATCTGACCTGCGCCACGTCAACACCAATTCCGATTCGGAAGTGCTGCTCAACGTTTTTGCCCATGAACTGGCGGTTCGCGGCAAGTTGCAGCCGACCGAAGAAGACATCTTCGCGGCAGTCACCGATGTGCATAAGCGCTGCCGTGGCGGTTACGCCGTGGTCGCGATGATCACCGGTTACGGTATCGTCGGTTTCCGGGACCCGGACGCTATTCGTCCGATCGTCTTCGGTCAGCGTCACACCGACGAAGGCGTTGAGTACATGATCGCCTCCGAAAGCGTCTCGCTGGACGTACTGGGTTTCACCCTGATTCGCGACCTGGCCCCGGGCGAAGCGGTTTACATCACCGAAGATGGCAAGCTGCACACCCGTCAGTGCGCGACCAATCCAAAGTACGCACCGTGCATCTTCGAACACGTCTACCTGGCGCGTCCGGACTCGATCATCGATGGCATCTCGGTTTACAAGGCGCGTCTGCGTATGGGCGAGAAGCTGGCTGACAAGATCATGCGCGAGCGTCCGGATCACGACATCGACGTGGTTATTCCGATTCCGGACACCAGCCGTACGGCGGCACTGGAGTTGGCGAATCACCTGGGCGTCAAGTTCCGCGAAGGTTTCGTCAAGAACCGCTACATCGGCCGTACGTTCATCATGCCTGGCCAGGCGGCGCGTAAAAAATCCGTGCGTCAGAAGCTCAACGCCATCGAACTGGAGTTCCGCGGCAAGAACGTCATGCTGGTGGACGATTCCATCGTGCGCGGCACCACTTGCAAGCAGATCATCCAGATGGCCCGTGAAGCCGGTGCCAAGAACGTTTATTTCTGCTCTGCTGCGCCGGCCGTTCGTTACCCGAACGTCTACGGTATCGACATGCCAAGCGCTCACGAACTGATTGCCCACAACCGCACCACGCAGGACGTTGCCGACCTGATCGGTGCCGACTGGTTGATCTATCAGGATCTGAATGACCTGATCGAAGCGGTCAGCGGTAGCAAGAAGATCAAAATCGATAACTTCGATTGCTCGGTCTTCGACGGCAAGTACGTGACCGGTGATATCGACGAGCATTACCTGAACAAGATCGAGCAGGCGCGTAACGACGCCTCCAAGGTCAAGACTCAGGCGGTGAGTGCGATCATCGATCTGTACAACAACTAATTATCAGGGAGAGGGCGCATGACTCAGGAATGGGATGCCGGTCGGCTGGACAGCGACCTTGAAGGCGTAGGTTTCGACACGCTTGCCGTGCGTGCCGGTCAACACCGCACGCCGGAAGGCGAGCATAGCGATCCGCTGTTCTTCACCTCAAGTTATGTGTTCCGTTCAGCCGCCGATGCGGCTGCGCGTTTCGCAGGCGAAGTGCCGGGCAACGTTTACTCTCGCTACACCAACCCGACGGTGCGCTCTTTTGAAGAGCGTATCGCCGCGCTGGAAGGCGCCGAGCAGGCCGTTGCCGCTTCAAGCGGCATGGCCGCGATCATGGCTGTTGTCATGAGCTTTTGCAGCGCTGGCGATCACGTGCTGGTTTCCCGGAGCGTATTCGGCTCGACCATCAGTCTGTTCGAGAAGTACTTCAAGCGTTTTGGCGTTGAAGTGGATTACGTGCCGCTGGCCGAACTGGCTGGCTGGGATGCCGCTATCAAACCCAACACCAAAATGCTGTTTGTTGAATCGCCATCCAATCCTCTTGCGGAACTGGTCGATATCGCCGCTCTGGCAGAAATCGCTCACGCCAAAGGCACCCTGCTGGTCGTCGATAACTGCTTCTGCACACCAGCGCTTCAGCAGCCGCTGGCGCTGGGTGCTGACATGGTGGTGCATTCCGCCACCAAGTTCATTGACGGCCAGGGCCGTTCCATGGGCGGTGTGGTTGCCGGTCGCAGCGAACAGATGAAAGAAGTTGTCGGCTTCCTGCGCACTGCCGGGCCGACGCTGAGCCCGTTCAACGCCTGGATCTTCCTGAAGGGCCTCGAAACCCTGAACCTGCGCATGCGCGCTCACTGTGCCAGTGCTCTTGAGCTGGCCCAGTGGCTGGAGCAGCAGGACGGCATCGAGAAGGTGCATTACGCCGGTCTCGAAAGCCATCCGCAACATGCTCTCGCAAAGCGTCAGCAGAAGGCTTTCGGCGCGGTTTTGAGCTTCGAGGTCAAGGGTGGTAAAGAAGGCGCATGGCGCTTCATCGACGCCACCCGGTTGATTTCGATCACCGCCAACCTGGGCGACAGCAAAACAACCATCACGCATCCGAGCACCACGTCCCATGGTCGTCTGGCGCCTCAGGAGCGTGAAGCTGCGGGTATTCGCGACAGTCTGATCCGGGTTGCTGTAGGTCTGGAAGATGTCGCTGACCTGAAAGCGGATCTGGCGCGTGGTCTGGCAGCGCTGTGAATGATTGGGTAATGGAAGCCGCCAGCACCAGTAACGGGCGGGTGGCTTTGGTGACGGGTGCAGCTCGCGGAATTGGTCTGGGTATTGCTGCCTGGCTGATTACCGAGGGCTGGCAAGTTGTCCTGGTGGATGTCGATCGTGCGCGTGGCGCTGTGGTTGCCGAGACGCTGGGCGACAACGCCATCTTTATCGCGATGGATGTTGCCAGCGAGGAGCAGGTGGCGGCGGGGGTGGCCGAGGTCATTGGTCAGTTCGGTCGCCTCGATGCGCTGGTCTGCAATGCGGCGATCGCCGATCCTCACAACACCACGCTTGAAAGCCTTAGCCTGGCGCACTGGAATCGGGTGTTGGGGATCAATCTCAGCGGCCCGATGCTATTGGCCAAGCACTGCGCTCCGTATTTGCGTGCCCATGCGGGCAGCATCATCAATCTGACTTCAACCCGCGCTCGTCAGTCAGAAGCCGATACCGAGGCTTATGCGGCGAGTAAAGGCGGTCTGTTGGCGTTGACGCACTCACTGGCCATCAGTCTCGGGCCAGAGATCCGCGTCAATGCCGTCAGCCCGGGCTGGATCGACGCACGGGACCCTTCCGTGCGGCGCGCTGAGCCGCTCTCGGAGGCTGATCATGCGCAGCACCCGGCGGGCAGGGTAGGCACGGTCGATGATGTGGCTGCAATGGTCGCGTGGCTGCTGTCGCGCAATGCCGGGTTCGTCACGGGGCAAGAGTTCGTCGTGGACGGTGGCATGAGCAAGAAGATGATTTATGTTGAGTAGCGGCAAGCTGTAAGCGACAAGCTGCAAGAGAAAGCAAAAGCGAGCCCAAGGGTTCGCTTTTTTGTTTTTGGCTTGGAGCTTGAAACTTGCGGCTGGAAGCTGCTCTTAAAAAAACTTCAAGCAGGGTATTGACTTAGGTTCGTTAGGTGCGTAAATTTCGCGGCCTCAACGAAGCAAAGGGTGATTAGCTCAGCTGGGAGAGCAGCTGCCTTACAAGCAGCGGGTCGGCGGTTCGATCCCGTCATCACCCACCACTTCGTGAGTTTCAAAGTTGCAAACATAGCTACACCGGACGTAAGTCCACCGACAAGCAGCGGTAGTTCAGTCGGTTAGAATACCGGCCTGTCACGCCGGGGGTCGCGGGTTCGAGTCCCGTCCGCTGCGCCATATTTGACAGATCAGATTAGTCTGGTCTGCGATTGAAAAGCCTCAAGGCTTCTCAGTCAGGGTTACAACGAAGCAGGTTCTCGAAAACCTGCTTTAACGATTCAAACGGACGAAAGTCCGAGCGATACGCAGCGGTAGTTCAGTCGGTTAGAATACCGGCCTGTCACGCCGGGGGTCGCGGGTTCGAGTCCCGTCCGCTGCGCCATACATAGCTTCGAGGCCCTTGAACTCCTTGAAGCGAAGAGAAGCGACCTTAACAGGTCGCTTTTTTTTGCCTGATTTTTATGTTCAGGTACGCTGCCCTCGCGGCTAGAACCCCTGGCAAATGCAATCTTCTGAATTGAAATGCATTTCATGTGGGGAGCACCCGTGATGACCATGGAACCGCTATGTCTCGCAGCAAACATTGGACCTGTAGGAGTGAGCTTGCTCGCGATAGCGATTTATTAATTAAAAAAATCGCATCTGATAAAACGCTATCGCGAGCAAGCTCACTCCTACAGGTTATTCGTTTACGGTTAGACAGTGCTGCACCAGCGGCCTACCTATGGGCACGCAAATCCTTGAGCAAGCCCTCCCAACTGCCAAACAGTGTATTCGAGCTGATCAGGCGTCTTTCCTTGCCTGTCCCCAGCACAAGCGCAGGAACACCGCTCGTGCCCATCTGAGCCATTAACCCCTGCGCTACCTTGACCCGCTCACGGGAATGACTCAGTAACCCACCATCCTGCGCAAGCAACAGGCTGGCGGCCTCATTCAATCCCATGCTCCCGAGAGTGCGGGCAAGTACCTCAAGACTGGTGATGTCCAGCCCCTCAACATAGCGGCCACGTTGTATGGCTGCCAAGGCCTCCAGCTCCCGCGACGGCTCAGTCATAGCCACCGCGCTGAGAGCACGCGTTGCCGGCCCTGAGTCAAATCGGCGGGTGTGATCCTCAAGTACCTGACGTTGATAAGCCTCGCTGAAGGGCTGACCGGTCAACGTGCCGATGCGCAAATCATTGGACCAGGCAAAATCAGCGAAACCAGCGTCCATCGGGCGCGAGTTGCTGTCGGCAAACAAGCCGGTAGGGGAGAGCGTAACGCTGAACTCTTCCAGCGCCTCGAGACGCTTGAGTGTCGGCGACGCTCCATAGCACCAACCACACAAGGGATCGAAAAGATAAGTGACGCTAATCGGCTCACTCACCACTTCATCTCATCCTTGGCTACTTTCGCGCTCAGCACCAATGATGATTCATCGGCCAGTTTCGGGTAGTGCGCTTTCATCGCGGCAATCAGTGCGGCAGAGTCTTTGGCCTTGGCGGTTTCGGCATCAAAGGTTTTGATGTAGCTGGCCGTGAAGTTCGGTGATTGCAGTGCGGTCAGTTCGCCCGGCAGGAAGTGACCCGGCACGATGGTCGCTGGTTTGAGTTTTTCGATTGTCGCCAGGGTCGCCAGCCAGTCCTGGTGGGATTTGGCGCTCTGGGTGTCAGCCATCCACACATGAATGTTGTTGGACAGCACCACGCCGCCGACTACGGCCTTGATCGACGGGATCCATACGAAGCTGCGGTCGGGTTGAGGACCGTCCAGGCCAACCACTTGCAGCTTCTGACCTTCAAGCGTCAGTTCATTACCCTGTAGTACTTCAGGCACGATGACTTTGTCCGGCGCGCCTGCGCCCAGTTTGGGACCCCAGTAAGCCAGCTTGGCATCCTTGGTTTCGTTGATATGCGCAACGGTCCGGGCACTGGCCACAACCTTGGCCTTTGGGTAGGCCGTTGTGATGGTTTGTAGGCCGAAATAGAAGTCCGGGTCGCCATGGCTGATGTAAATCGTCGTCAGGTTTTTCCCGCTCTTGCGGATTTTTTCGACGATCTGATAGGACTGCGTATTGGAAAACTGCGCATCAACCAGAACCGCATCCTTCTTGCCCGTCACCAGAACCGACGAAACCGGAAAGATGGCTTCTTCGCCCGGGTTATAGATGTCCAGTTTGAGTGGCTGTGCGGCCAGGCTTGTACCTGCGAAACCGAGCAGGGCAAAAGCCGCTAATAAACGTCGTGCAGACAGCGAAATCATGTCGAGCTCCATCATGGCCTGAGTAAGGAGCTGGCAGGTTAGTTGAGATTTATAGAGCGAAAAACGCTAGATTGAACGCAAGTTTGTTTCTGAAAACGGTCGAATCATGGATAAATTGGCGGCAATGCAGGCTTTTGTAACTGTCGTGGATTGTGGCAGCCAGACCGCAGCGGCGGACAAGCTCGGATTATCAAGGCCGGTGATTTCCAGATTTCTTGCCGAGCTGGAGGACTGGACGGGTGCCCGTTTGATGCACCGCACCACCCGACGCCTGAACCTCACCGCAGCCGGGGCTGAAGTTTTGCCTTTATGTCGGCGAATGCTTGATCTGGCTGAAGACATGCGTGCCGTCGTTGCCGCTCCAGAAGATGAACCCAAAGGATTGCTGCGCGTGACCGCCAGCACCTCGTTCGGGCAGGCGCAACTGATGCACGCAGTGACTGATTTCGTCGGGCGCTATTCGCAAGTCAGCGTCGATATGGTGCTCCTGGATCGCACCGTCAATCTGGTAGATGAGCGCATGGATCTGGCGATTCGGATCACCAATGAGCTGGACGCTAATCTGATCGCACGACGCCTGACGACCTGCCGCTCCGTGGTCTGCGCCTCGCCGGACTACCTGAAGCGGCACTCAATGCCTAGGGTGGTCGAAGACCTGACGCTGCATAACTGCCTGACGCATTCCTATCACAGCCACAGCCTTTGGCACTTCACACGCAACGACCTGCCACACAGTGTCGTCGTGAAGGGCAATCTCAGCAGTAATGATGCGATCACCACAATGCAGGCTGCGCTGTGTGGTGCAGGCGTGGCGTTGTTGCCGACCTACCTCGCGGCCCCGTTGATTCAGCAAGGACAACTGGTGGCATTGCTGGAGGCCTATCAGCCGATGGAGTTGGGCATCTTTGCGGTGTATGCCTCCCGCAAGCACATGTCGTCAGCCATGCGGGCCATGCTCGATTTTCTCGCGCAACGCTTTGCCCCTGAACCCGCTTGGGACAGCATTCCGGCGAGCTCCAGATAGAAACGTCAGAGGCGGGCGATTTCCACCATGATCGAGCGCCGCGACTGAAACGGCGCCAGCAACGATGGGTCATCCAGTTCATGAGTGATTAACGTCCACGGCTGACGCAACGGTGTCCAGTGTTGCTGGCGCGCGCGGCCGAGCTTGGTGGCGTCGGCTAGCACATAGATGTGGGCAGCGCGGGCGATCATGGTTTCTTTGAGGTAAGCCTGCTCTGCGCTGGCTTCGCACAGGCCCAGTTCGGCCACTACACCATCGGCGCTCAGGAAAACCTTGTCAGCGCTCAGGTGCTCAAGGGCAGCCTGTGCCGTCACGCCGTAGGTCGACATGCTTGCACTGCGCAAATCACCGCCAAGCACGGTGATGCGTCCTTCAGGAATCAGCGCAAGATCAGCCAGCGCCATGAGGTTGTTGGTGATGACGTGCAGGCCGCGACGCTGATTGAGTAGCTGAGCCAGTGCGCTGGTGGTGGTGCCGCCTTCAAGGAACAGCGTGTCGTGATCCTGGATATGCGCCAGCGCGGCACGGGCGATGACGGTCTTTTCCTGGCTGTGTTGTTGGCGGCGTTCCTCTACCGAGGTTTCCGGTTCACGCATACCGACATGAGCCGCGCCGCCATAGGTGCGAATCACCAGACCTTCTTCCGCCAGAGCGGTGAGGTCCCGGCGCACCGTGGCTTCCGATACGCCCAGTTGGGCGCACAGTTCATCGACGTTCGACTTTCCTGAAAGGACCAGTTCCAGTATCGATTGACGGCGATTTGCGACTTTCATGAACAGCCTTGCTAGTGAACGAGGAGAAAGGGGTTATCACATTAAACCGCGGTGCAATGCAACCGCATAACCGGCGAGTCTATAGCGAAGCGCCGCCACAGATCACCAGACTTTGCCCGGTGATGGCTCCCGCATCGGGGCCGAGCAGAAACGCCGCCATGCCGGCGACTTCAGACGGCTGCACGAAGCGGCCAATGGGCGGCTTGTTGGGCGGAGTGCCGCTGCGGGCCGGGTCCAGCAACATTGGCGTTTCAGTCGCGCCGGGAGCAATCAGGTTGGCCGTGATGCCTTGAGGTGCCAGTTCCATGGCCCAGGAACGCACCATGCCTTGCAGCGCCGCTTTGCTTGCCGAGTACTGGCTGCGTCCATGGGCACCTTGCATGGTGCGGCTGCCGATCATCACGATTCTTGCGCCGGTACGCAGCCTGCCATGCAGGGTGTTGACCAGATGGCTGGCCGCCGCCACATGGACCTGCCACATCGCTTGAGCGTCGTCCGGATTCAACTGACCTAGCGGCGCGGTGCGCATGAAGCCCGCCGCGTGAACAATCGCGTCCAGCGTGTCGATGGGCTGCAAGGCTTGTTCAAGCGCGTGCAAATCGCTCAGGTCGCATTCAGTCCAGCGCAAGAGTGGGTGATCGATATCGGCAGGGCGGCGACTCAGGCCATGCACGCGCCAGCCTTCGGTCAGCAAGCGCTGAGCAATGGCCATGCCGATGCCGGAACTGACGCCGGTCAGTACGGCTATTTTTGTCGGGGTCATAAAAAGGTGCCGCTCCGTCATACACGCGGGTCCTGTAGGAGTGAGCTTGCTCGCGATTCGATTTTTTCTGTCGATAAATTATCGCCTGATCTAACGCCATCGCGAGCAAGCTCACTCCTACAGGAAATGCATTTCAACTCAGAATGCTGGGTTTGTTTTGTAGGTGGTTAATACCATTCAGCGCACTGCCGCCAGCGGCAAATGCACATGCTTGATCTTCTGTCGGAAATACGTGAACGCCACATGCAGGCTGCCATCCCGGGCCTGGATAATGCTCGGGTAGGAAAACTCGCGGTTGAGCTTTTCCTGAGAGTTGTTGGTCAGGCAGAAGCCGTCACCCAACTCCAGGTCCAGACGCACCGGCCAGCTTTGCCCGTCGTCATGGGACAGCGCCAGGCTCATGGGCGCGCGGGGGATGCCCCACACTGCGCTTTTGCCATCCGCTGTTTGGCCCGGTGTCACGCGGTCATCGCCTTCATCTTCAATTTCGTCGTACAGCGAAGCCCGGCGCTGGCTGTGGCCTTCGGCGCTGACCGGGTTGTAGACCAGCGCCAGTTCGCCGCTGATCAGCCGCACAAACTGGATCGACGAGTTGTTATTCGGCAGTTCAGTGGCAACCGGTACGCTCCAGCTGCGTCCACGATCGCTGGAGCGGCTGCTGTAGATAGAGTCGGCCCAGCGACTACGGAACAGGCCCAGCAAGCTGCCGTCGGCCACTTGATGAACGTTCATGTGCACGGCGCCGGTGCTGTCCGGGACGTCATGGCGCGACCAGTTTTGCCCCTGATCGCTGGAAATCATCACTGCACTGACGTCGTGATTACCGACCCATTTTTCGCCGGGCAGGGTGATGCAATACCAGACCGGCAACAGCCAGTCGCCGTTATCCAGCACCACCGGCGGCTGGCGCACGAAGGTGCCCGGTTCATCGAACAGGGTTTCCACCGGGCCCCAGGTCTTGCCCTGATCCTCCGACAAGCGACGGCGAATGATCGCCGTCTCCTGATTGCCGGAAACCTGCGCGGTCCAGATCAACCACAAAGGCCCTTGCGGCGCTTGGAACAGGATCGGGTTCTGCTCTGAGCGAGTGTCATCCTGAGACAGTTTTTCCGGTTTGCTCCATACGCCCGTCTGTGGATCACGGCGCGAAAGCAGGACAAAGATATCCGCCATGCCTTCCTGAGTTCCGGCGAACCAGGTGCACAGCACCGTGCCATCGGTCAGTTCGTGAAGGTTCGCAGCATGGTTCTGCGCGTAAGGCGTTGGCAGGAAGGCGTCCTGGCGTTGATTACTGATTGGCATGGGAGACCTCTTGTTTGTCATTGCCGGGCTTATCCTGACGGCGGCTGATCGCTTGCGGAAACAGGCGCTCTACAGCAATCACGATGGCCGGAGTGACCAGCGCGACGTACATGTTATCGATGCCGTACGGGTTATCCAGCAGATACCAGGCGCTGGTAGTAACGGACGAGGCGATCAGGCCCAACGTCGCACCGCGGCCCGAGCCGAAGAATGGCAGGTAGATGGCGATCATGGCCACGACGGCGATGGACAGGCGCAGCGCACGGGTGAAGAACGACAGGTTGAGAATTTCAGGTACGAAGAACACAAAGAACAGAGGTACAAAGCCGATGACCAGAGCGATGAAGCGAGTGGCCTTGAGTTCGCGATCCACCGAAGGTTTGCGCATCGGTACATAGAAGTCGCGGACCACCAGTGAGGCAATGGCCAACGCTACGGTGCTGACACTGACGAAGATCGAGGCGACCAGAGAAATGGTCACCACACCCGCTAATACCGGGCTCATCGATTGCAGGAAGATCGGCAAGGCGTACAGGCTGCCCATGTCCGGATGCAGGTATTTTGAGGCAACCCCGATGAAACCCAGGGCCAACGCAATCGGGATGCACAGCAGTGATGCGTAGAAGGTCGAGCGCTGCGCCGCTTTCGAGTCAGGCGTCGAGGAAATCGCCTGGATGATGAACTGGGTGGAGAAGATCGCACCGACCGTGCCGATGATCCACGCCATGATTTTCGAGCCGCCGATGGCGCCATCCCAGGTGAAGTAGTGCTCAGGCATGTTCTGAATCACCGGGGTGAAGCCACCCGTCAGATTCAGTGCCACATACAGCACGATCATCACGCCAACGTATTTCACAGCGGTATGCAGGATGCTCATGTAGGCCACGCTTTTCAGGCCGCCGAACACGTAATACAGGGTGCTGATGATCGCTGTGATAAACGCCGCAGTAGGCAGGTTGATCTTCATCACGGTGGCAATCGCTGCTGCGCCGCTGACGTAGTTACCGACGTTCACCAGCAGCAGTGCGTAGATCATGATGATCGAAACGACCAGCTTGGTGGAGGTGCCGTATTTCTTGGCGATGAACCCGGAAATAGTGAATTCGCCCGAGTTATAGAGCTTGCGGGCCATGAGCAGGCCGAACAGCGGAAAGCCAATGGCGGCGGCGATCACCGACCAGGAAGCGGCAAAGCCACTTTCAAACGCTGCCTGTGCGGTACCGACGGTGGATTTTGCGCCGATGAACTCCGACATCATCAGAATGCCGACGACAAAGGCGGGCATGGTGCGCGCGGCGACCATGTATTGCTCACTGGTCTTGCTGCGCAGTCGCAAGCTCATCCAGGTGGTGATGACGATGTAAACGACGACCATGCCGATGATGATCGCAGTGTCCTGCGAGTTGAAGGTTTCCATCATTTCGCTCCGTTGTTGTTTTTGTGGCGCGTTGTTTCAGAGGACTTCAGGGATTGGTTTGAAAGATTGCGCGGCTTAAACAGCCACCGACTGGCGTGTCTCCCGCTTGCGGGTCGCCAGCTCGACGGCCTGGCGCAAGGCTTCGATCAGGCTGCGTTCGTCAGCGATGCCTTTACCGGCAATGTCGAACGCCGTGCCATGGTCAACCGAGGTGCGGATAACGGGCAGGCCAACGGTGACGTTGACGCCGGCTTCCAGGCCCATGACTTTTACCGGGCCATGGCCCTGGTCGTGGTACATGGCAACGACGGCATCGAAGTCACCGCGACCTGCGCGAAAAAACAGCGTGTCAGCGGGCAGCGGACCTTCCACACGCCAGCCGCGGGCGCGCAGTTCTTCGATGGCGGGCTGAATCTTGGTTTCTTCTTCGCCATAGCCAAACAGGCCGTTTTCACCCGCGTGCGGGTTTATGCCGCAGACTGCGATCAAAGGGTTTTCGATACCGGCGCGGGTCAGGGTTTCCCGGCAGCGTTCGATGGTGCGCTTGACCAGTCCCGGTTCGATTTTCGCGATAGCGTCGATGATGCCGATGTGGGTGGTGACGTGAATCACTCGCAGGGTCGGGGTCATCAGCATCATTGAGACTTCTTCGATGCCCAGCAGGTGCGCGAGCATTTCAGTGTGGCCGGGGAAAATATGCCCACCTGCGTGCAGCGCTTCTTTATTCAGCGGTGCGGTACAGATCGCATCCAGATCGCCGCTTTCAGTCAACTGCACAGTGCGCTCGATATAGCGAAACGCTGCGTTGCCTGCCACGGCCGACAGCTTGCCGTAGGGCATGTCGGCGGGGATCAGCCCCAGATCGATGCAGTCCACGGTGCCCATTTCAAAGCGCGCATTGGCTGGAGAGGCGATGCTGTTGACCCGCAGGCTGCCACCGACGATTCGGTTGGCATCTTCAAGGCGTTTGGCATCACCGATGACCAGTGGCCGACAGCTGTCGTACACGGACTGATGCGCCAGGGTTTTCATGATGATTTCCGGACCCACACCGGCGGCATCGCCCATGGTGATCCCGATCACGGGACGTTCAGACATGATGGATTTCCTTTTTATGGTGGGGCGCGTCCGCAATGGATAGGCTGCGGCCGTGAAGCTGTTGCCAGGCGGTAAACAGCGTGTCCGGTTGGCCGAAAGCTCCGGCTTTGGTCACAACGTTCAAGCCCGTTTCGGAACGGGAAAGCACGACGCCGGGGGCCAGTTCGCCCTGAACTTCAAGACGATTGATGCCAGCGGCAGTGAGAATGGCGCGGGCGGTTTCGCCACCTGTGGCGATCAGCGAGCCTGTGACGGCGATCGCAGGTTTCAACCATTCGGCGAGGGCGCTACTGAGTTGTGCGGCGACCGATGGATCACGTTCTTCCTGACTCAAGGTCAGCAAGCTGTCTTCGCCCTTGGCCAGGCGCAAATAGAGCAGGGTGATCAGTTGTTCACGCTGTTCATGGCGAGCCGGATCGAGCAGGGTGGCGGCGTCTATTTCCAGACAGAAACAGCCACTGTGCTCGGCGAGTGTGGCGGCCTGTTGTTGCGAATGCCGTGACATGCTGCCGACCACGGTCAATACCGGTGAGCGGCTTTGCACGCTGATGTCGCCAGAGGCGGGCAGACCCAGAGCCTCGGGCAGATGATTGGCCAGGCCTGCCGAGCCGACCCAGAACAGTTGGCGATACAGTGGCGCGGTTGCGCGGGCCAGACGTTGCAGGTCCGCATCGGTCACCGCATCACAAACCAGCGCCTGCACGTTGCTTTTGAAGGCTTGATCCAGGGCGCTGGCCAATGCTGCTTCGTCACGCACGGTGTCGATATCGGCGGCTACACAGCGCAAGCCTTCTGCGCTGAGGCTATCCAGCAGATTACCGGTGCCCGTCAGGTTTTCATTGCGCCAGACATCACTCAACGCAACGGAGATGCCGTTGATCAACTGCACCGAGTCTCGAGTGGTACGGCCCATTGCCGGAAAGGCTGGCGCAACAATCGCCAGGCCGTAATGAGCCTGGAGTGCGGCGACTTCACTCGCGACATTGCCGCGCAGCGTCGAGTCGATTTTCTTGTAGAGCGCTCGGCTGGCGTACTGTCGCTGCTGCACGATGGCGGTATTGGCATGCGCGGCTGCTACCGGGTCAAGTCGCCGTGAATCGACATCGATGGCGACCACTGCTGCGCTTGATGGCGTGTCGTGGCCGTCGAAGACTATTTCGGTCGACAAGCGCCGGGCAAAACCTGCTGCGCAATCGGCGGCTCCGGACAAATCGTCGGCAATGATCAACAAGCCCGATACATTCCCGGCACTCATGGCAGCAGGCACCGATAGAGGTTTTCGATGTCGGTCAGGCTCAGCGCCTTGGGGTTGTTGGCCATCAAGCGGGTGACTTTGGAGGCGGCCACTGCCATGTCGGCCAAGTGCTCTTCGCCGACGCCGAACTCACGCAAATCCTGAGGAATGTTCAGGGTGGCGGTCCATTCGCGAATCTGCTGAATCAGTTTCTGTGCGGCGACTTCATCGCTGTCCTGCTGTTCTGCAACACCGCAGACACAGGCGGCGCGTTTCAAACGATCTGCGCAGCTGTCCAGATTGAAGGCCATCACATGCGGCAGCAGCATGGCGTTGGCAACGCCGTGGGTGACGTGAAACTTGCCGCCCAACGGGTAAGCCATGGCATGCACAGCGGCGGTACCGGCAGCGGTCAGGGCCAGACCGCCGTACATCGAACCGAGTAACATGTCGCCGCGTGCGCTAACCGATTCCGGTTGCTGGTAAGCCTCGACAATGCTGCCCGCGATCAAACGCATGGACTCCAGCGCGAAGGCGTCGCTGATCGGATTTGCCTTGATGGAGATGAACGATTCCAGCGAATGCACGAAAGCGTCCATGCCGGTCGCGGCAGTGATGCTGCGTGGCAAGCTCAGCGTAAGCAGTGGATCGAGGATGACCAGCGTAGGCAACAAATGACGGCTGACGACGCCAATCTTCAGTTCTTCGTCGGGCAGGGTGACGATAGCATTCGGTGTCACTTCCGAGCCGGTGCCCGAGGTAGTTGGTACCAGCACCATGGGCTTGCCGGGATGGCTGACCTTGTCGACGCCCAGCAGGTCTCGCAATGGCGTGTCGTTGGTGAGCATGACCGAAAACAGCTTGGCGGCGTCCAGTACGCTACCGCCGCCAATGGCGATCAAGGCGTCAGGTGCATGAGGCGCAACGTCTTCACGAAAAACCCGTTCAATATTTTCCAGCGTCGGTTCTATTTCGACGTTGTCGATCATGTGCACGGCGATACCGACGGCTGTCAGTCGGGCAGTGACCTTTTCGGTGACGCCCAAATTGTGCATGGCGTTTTGTGTCACCAGCACAACGCTGCGCAGCGGTGTATCGAGCAGCGGCAGTTTTTCAGTCAGTTGGTCAAGGCTGCCAGGGCCATGAATCACGTGTTTGACGGTTTGAAAATGATAGGTCGACATCGGTGCGTCTCCTGGCAGATCAGCGGTAAACCGCAAGCAGGGTTTCCAGTTTTTGCACGGCAGCAGCATCCAGCGGCTGCACCGGCGCGCGACAAGGTCCGACCGGGAGATTGAGCAGTTCAGTGGCTTTTTTCAGCACAACGGGCATGGTGCCCATGGCAAAGGCATCGCGCAGCGGACGCAGCGCTTCCTGGGCAACTCGCGCAGCGTCGTGGTTGCCTGCCTGAAAATGGTTCCAGATCGACATGACCAGATCCGGCACGGCGTTGGCTGTAGCGGCAATCGCACCGTCGCCACCGGCCAGCAGGTTCCAATAGATCAGTGAGTCGGTACCGGCAAAGACCGCAAAATCGTCGCTGCGGTATTTCATCATCTGCACCAGAGCATCGAAGTTACCGGCGCTGTCCTTGATGCCTTTGATCATCGGGTGTTGATGCAGGGCGGCGACCGCGCCAATGCCAATGGACATGCCGGTCTTGGCCGGAATGTTGTACATCATCAGGGGCAGGCTGGAGGCGTTGGCGATGGCTTCGTAATGCTTGATCAACTCGTTCTGGCTGATGGCATTGAAGTAGGGCGTGATGACGGAAAGTGCATTTGCGCCGATGTCCGTCACTTTTTTGTTCATTTCAATCACTTCGCGAGTGGCAAAGGCACCTGTGCCAATCACAACCGGCACGCGACCGGCAGCCGCCTCAACCGTAACGCGGGCGATTTCCAGCTTTTCAGCTTCTGAAAGGGTAAAGAACTCGCCATTGGTGCCGAGCACGAACAGACCGTGCACGCCAGCTTGAATAAGGTTTTCGACGAGAGCGCGGAGTGCGTGATGGTCAACCTGCTGATCGGCAGTGAAGGGCGTGACCAGGGCTGGAATAATGCCGCGAAATTGCATGATGGGATTCTCGTTTTATTCTTAGTGAGATCCACAATGATTAAAACGATCATAAAATGCAAGTGTTTTTGATCGTTTTAATCATTGGTGATTGAAACGATCATTCTGTGGGCCTTTGCCGCTGTCAGACAGGCCTTGGTGTGGCCGTTGTAACAAGATCCTTTCCATCTGCGCGTTGATCCTGCGCGTCCCTTGTTGCAGACTTACCGACGTTTTCCAGTCCGCAGTTCTGCTGACCGTTTTTACCCAGGATCCTTGATGCCTAACTTAGTTAACTTTCGTACCGCATGCTGCGCCGTTGCCTTACTGGCGATCGCGGGCTGTTCTTCGAAAAAAACCGCAGTCTACGAGCATGAGAATTTTGATGACGCGGGGACTTTTTCCAGGACTTACCCGGTCAGTGACTCGGCTTCCTGTGAAGCCGCGCGCCGCGCATTGCTCAGTCAGGGCTACATCATCACCAGCAGTGACCCGAAGATGATCAGCGGTAACAAGAGCTTCCAGCAAACTGGCGAGACTCACATGCAGATCAGCTTCAATGTGGTCTGTGCCGCTGACGACACCACTGACAAAAGCTCGACGGTATTCGCCAACGCCTTGCAGGATCGCTACGCGCTGAAGAAAACCAACAACTCGGCCAGTCTGGGTGTTGGTGTGCTGGGTTCGGTGTCGATGCCGATCGGTTCCACTGACGACTCGATGGTCAAAGTGGCAAGCGAGACCGTGGCGTCGGACAAGTTCTACGATCGGTTCTTCATGCTGGTAGATAACTTCATGCCGCCTGAAGCGAAAAAAGCTGCCAACATCAAAGAAACCCCCAAGGCTGCGCTTGGCGTGCCGGAGCAAACGGTGCCCGCGCCAAAACCGGCTGCGCTGGTTGAACCGGCACCGGCGGCGGCACCCGCGCCGGTAGCAGAGCCGACAACTGCGCCCGCAGTTGAATCCAGCCAGCCAGTGCCTGCTCCGGCTGCGCCAGCAGAGTCGATTCAGGCTGAACCGGCACCTGCTCCTGCCGAAGAAGCCCCGGTTGAGGCCGCTCCGCCAGCCGAGCCGGAAGCTGTGCCAGCACAGTAACCCCGAGGCCACCGCCCTCACCGGTAGGAGCGAACTTGTTCGCGAGACGATATACCTGTGTATGCAGGCTTAGCCTCTCGCGAACAAGTTCGCTCCTACCGGGATCATCGCATTAGCCCAAAAACAGCTTATAAGCCGGGTTCTCACTTTCATCCCAATACGGATAACCAATCTCGGCCAGTGCCGGTGGGATCAGGTGCCGCTCGTCTTCAGGCACCACTAATCCCGCCACAACCCGGCCATCTGCCGCGCCATGATTGCGGTAGTGGAACATCGAAATCGTCCACTGACCGCCCAGCTTGTCAAGGAAGTTGAACAGCGCACCGGGACGCTCAGGGAACTCAAAGCGGAACACCACTTCATCGCTGACCCGCTCGGCATGTCCGCCGACCATGTGGCGAATGTGCAGCTTGGCCAGTTCGTTGTCGGTCAAATCAACCACTGGAAAACCCTGCTCCGTCAGGCTGGCGATCAGCGCTTTGCGCGGATCGGTTTCGGGGTGAGTCTGCACTCCGACGAATATGTGCGCTTCGCGGTCGGTGTGATAGCGGTAGTTGAATTCGGTGATCTGGCGTTTGCCGATCGCTTCGCAGAAGGCCTTGAAGCTGCCTGGCTGTTCGGGAATGGTCACGGCGATGATCGCTTCGCGACCTTCCCCCAGTTCAGCGCGCTCGGCGACGTGGCGCAGGCGGTCGAAGTTGACGTTGGCGCCTGAGTCGATTGCCACCAGCGTCTGGCCGCTTATGCCGTATTGCTCGACGTATTTCTTGATCCCGGCCACGCCCATCGCGCCCGCAGGTTCGGTGATTGAGCGGGTGTCATCGTAAATATCTTTGATTGCCGCGCAGATTTCATCGGTGCTGACCGTGATCACTTCGTCGACGTAATCCTTGCAGACTTCAAACGTGTGCTGGCCGATTTGCGCCACAGCCACGCCGTCGGCAAACAGACCGACCTGTTGCAGCACCACGCGCTCGCCGTAGGCCATGGCCTGTTGAAGGCAATTGGAGTCGTCTGGCTCGACGCCGATCACTTTGATGTCCGGCCGCAGGTATTTCACATACGCCGCGATGCCCGCAATCAAACTGCCGCCACCCACCGGAACGAAAATCGCGTCGAGCTGGCCCGGCTGCTGACGAAGGATCTCCATCGCCACCGTGCCTTGCCCGGCAATGGTGTCGGGGTCGTCATAGGGGTGGATGTAGACGTAACCCATCTCATCCACCAGTTTCAGCGAGTAGGCCAGTGCTTCCGGGAAGGAGTCACCGTGCAGCACCACGGTTGCGCCGCGAGAACGTACGCCCTCGATTTTGATTTCAGGCGTGGTCTTGGGCATCACGATGGTGGCGGCAACACCGAGCGTTTTTGCGGCCAGGGCCAGACCTTGCGCATGGTTGCCTGCCGAAGCCGCTACGACGCCACGGGCCAGTTCTTCAGGGCTGAGCTGCGCCAGCTTGTTGTAGGCACCCCGGATCTTGAAAGAGAACACGGGCTGCAAGTCTTCGCGCTTGAGCAGCACCTGATTGCCCAGCCGCCCGGACAACTGGCGAGCATGCTGCAATGGGGTTTCCAATGCCACGTCATAAACGCGGGAAGTGAGGATCTTGCGGGCGTAGTGATTGAGCAGGTCGGTCATCGTGTCGGCCCCGTGCAATGGGTGACGATGCGCTTAGCCTGAGAAGAGAAAAGGGCGGCTTGAATGCTGATCATGTGTGACTCCTGGTTCGACTTGGTTAGCCCAGGAGACAAGAAAAACCCGCCTCTTGGGCGGGTTGGGTGCACGCGTCGGCTAACCCGCCATGGCTGGAATGGCGGTAATAATAATCTGGCCGACGAAATGCTTGGTTACGTTCATGGCCTGAAGACTATTGCGGAAGCTCTTTGCAAGTCAAGACAGGCAAGGCTAAATCCTTATCGGCGCGTATCGTATGTTTCATGATCAAGTCATTTTTCCTTCACCTTGGCACTTTATGGTGAGGGCAGTGGTCAGTGAATGACGTCATTTCAAAGAACAGCCAAGAGGGCACGCGTTATGGACGACTATCAAGAAGAACTGCTGGAATACCAGGCATTTGAGCTGGATCCACCTGAGCCTGCGGATGATGCGACTGAGTTGTGAGCTCCTACAGAAAGCGCAACCGAATTTGGAAAATTCAATCCTGCCTGCGCTGACTCCGCCGAAACTCTCCGGGCGTTCGGCCGGTCCAGCGTTTGAAGGCCCGCTGAAAGGCTTCCGCAGAAGCGAAGCCCAGCAAATAGGCAATCTCACCGAATGCCAGTTCGGTGTCGCGGATATACGTCATCGCCAGATCACGCCGAGTGTCGTTCAGGAGGCTGCGAAAACCCGTGCCTTCCTCGGCCAGTTTGCGGCGTAAGGTCCAGGCGGGCAGTTTCAGTCGGGCAGCAATCTCCTCCAGCTCCGGTTCCCTTCCCCCGTTGAGCAAAGGTCCCAGCAGGCGGGTGATGCGCTCCCGCAAACTGCGGGTGCGGGTCAACTGTTCAAGCTCTTTTTCACACAGCAGGAGCAGATGTGCCCAGGTACTGGGGCAGTGCTGCGGGTTGCGCAGGCTCAACGTGTGCTGGTTCAGGCGCAGCTGATTGGTGGCGGCGGCGAAGGCCACTGGTTGTGTGCTTAATTCGCTGTATTCAGCGGCATAGCCGGGCGCGTCAAATTCAATCTCGATGCGCTCAGCGCGCACTTCAGTTTCGCTGAGGCTGGAAAGTTGCTGCAGCCAACTGGCGATGATCGAGTCCACCACAAAGCGGTTATAACCGTTGTAGGGGCTGATGGAGTAGAACCGCAACCAGGCACCTTCAGCGTCCTCGTAAAAGCTCGACTGGCCACGGTAGTTTGAACCGTACAAGGCTTCGAAACGGATCAGGGTGCGAGCCGCCTCGCGAACGTTCGGGGCTTGGGCTGCTGTCACTCCCGCCAGACCGCATTGGCTGATGTGGCTCAAACGGCCCATTCGCAACCCAAGGCCGGGCTGGCCGGTCAGTTGAATGGCAGCATGGCCCAGGCGCATGTAACGCGGAATGGACAAACGCGCTCCGGCCTCGGCCAACCTTGGGTGATCCAGGCCATATTGCTCCAGCAATGGCTGTGGATCCTGATCAAAACTGCGCACCGCATCGGCCAGGCTTTGAACAAACCCCACTGACAAATCACCAAGACGTGTAGGCGATGGGGTCATGCTCATAGCCAGATATTGATCAGGCGAGCGCCACGATGGGCTTTGTCATCCGGCGACGGTTCGACGATATGGCGGCCATCGCGGCTGGCGAAACTGTGCCCCGAACTGCCTTGATCCCACAGCTGGCCGCGCATGAAAACGCTGACACCGGCCTTGGCAGTGCTGAGCGGCGCGTGGCTGGTCAGGGTAAGACGCTGCCACGCTTCACCTTCGCTGATATCACCCGTGTTCAGCCCGGTTGCGCCGAGCAGATCCGGCGTGCGGTAGCCTCGCCACGGGCTGGTCCAGTGGCCGGAGCCGATGACAAAGGCGGGCACGGCAATCAATTCGGCACCCAGCTTGTTCAGACTGGCGTAATTGCCGGGATGCCAGCTGTCGCTGCCGATCAATATGCCCAGCTTGCCCGCTGGGGTGTCGAAGACATTCAAGTCGGTGGCTGAATGGACATAATGGCGTTGATACGCCATCGGGAACAGCTGGCGCTGGGGCTGGCCGAGAGGGTGGCCGTCCCGGCCGAAAGCCACACTGCTGTTATAGAGCGGGCCACTGCCGAGCTTCAATTTACCGTTTTCAATGGTCGGTTCAGGCAGCACGATGGACCCCGCGACCAGCGTGACACCAAACTCCCTGGCCAACCCGCCGAAAAGCGTTTGATACTGTTCGGCCATAGAGGTCGCTTTCATGCGCAAGTGTGCGTCGTCTAGCCAGTTGTGACCCTTGGCGCCGAGCACTGCGCCAAGAAACTTGAGCGGGTTGCTGAGGGATATCCACGTCAGCGCTTCATCCATGCTGACGGCCTGATAGACCTCATTTTTCTCGCCACTGGCAACCAGCCAGGTGCCCACATGCTCAGGCAGTACAACGATGGTCCGGCTGTTGATCAGGCCTTGGTCGCGAGCCTGTTGCAGGTAGGCGGCCAGTTTGCGGTGCAGGCGTCCGGTGCTCTGGTAGTCGGCAGGGAACAGTTCTGGCTGGATGCCCAGCAGGTTGCCGCGTTCACTCGGCTGGCCTTCGTCGACCACGAGCTGGATGCGCAGGTCCGACAGGTAGTGGCCCACCGGACGTTGTTCAGTCCAGAAACCGTAGCCGACAAGAGCAGCCGTGAGTACCAAACCAATGGCAATAGTAAAAAATGTACGCATAAGTAAGTTGAAGTGCTGACGATCCCTGATTGTGGCTGTGTAAGGTTATGTGTGCCGAGACTACGGGAAAACAACGGCTTAACGAACTTTTTTCCTTTCAATGACGGGTTTTTTGTCGCACGGAATCAGCCCGCAGGTCCGCGCCTCCAGTCAGTGGCGTTGTCAATCAGGCAATGCCCCATCGCAAATGTCTTTCCTATTCGCTAGAGTCGGGCCGTATCACGTATTGGGTGAGTGTTCAGGGAAGCGTATGTCAGCAGAGTCAGAGTTTACCGACGAGAAAATCAAGCAGGCTTTGCAAGGCATCACTGTGCCGCCGCAGCCGCAGATCCTGGTCGACTTGCAGATCGAGCAGTACATGCCCGACCCCGATCTGGCGGAGATTGCCCGTCTCATCTCCCAGGACCCTGGCATCGCTGGCGCCTTGCTGAAAATCGTCAACTCCAGCTACTTCGGTTTGAGCAACCGGATTTCTTCGATTCCGCGCGCAGTCAATCTGCTGGGCAGCCGTTCGGTGATCAACATGGTCAACGGCCTGTCCATCCGTGGCGGGATGAACGATGAGTCCATCGTTATCCTCAACCGTTTCTGGGACACCGCGCAGGACATCGCCATGACCTGCCTGGCGCTTGCCAAACGGCTGGGCTCTCAAGCGGTTGACGAAGCTTATGCACTGGGCTTGTTCCACGATTGTGGCGTGCCGTTGATGTACAAGAAATTCCCCAACTACATGACGGTGCTGGAGCAGGGCTACGCCGGTGCGAACCAGCAACAGCGCGTCGTCGACGTAGAAAACAAAGCGTTCAACACCAACCACGCGGTGGTCGGCTACTACACCGCCAAAGCCTGGCGCCTGCCCGAGCACATGGCCACGACCATTGCCCGGCATCACAACGCCTACGCGGTGTTCAGTGATGACACTGGGCAACACAGTCAGGTCAAGAACCTGCTATCGATCCTGAAAATGGCCGAACACATCTGTGAGTCGTATCGTGTACTGGGCAAGGAAAGTGCCGATCACGAGTGGAACACCATCAGCCATCTGGTGCTCGATTATGTCGGCTTGTCCGAGTATGACTTTCAGGAGTTGAAGGCGAATATTCGTGAGTTGGGTGCGCGTTAAGTAGTGTTTGTAGCGCTTTGCGGGACGCGCTTTTTGAGCGCGCGTCCCGGCAAAGACGTAAGACTTCCTGACGCTGACAGTTGTATCTAGAGCGCAGCTTGAGGGTTACGTCCAAGCACTCGCGAGTATTCCGCTTTCGCCGTCTGCTCTTCGAATTCTCCCGACCACTTGGACACCACTACCGTCGCCACACTGTTGCCGATCGTGTTGCAGGTGGCGATCGCCATGGACATGAAACGGTACACCCCGAACAGCAGCGCCAGACCTTCTGCGGGCAGCACGCCAATGGCGGTGACCGTGGCGGCGAATACCACAAAGCTGCCACCCGATACCGCTGCTGCGCCTTTGGACGTCACCAGCATGATCGCAATCATGCCCAACTGTTGCTCCCAACTGAGTGGCACACCGTAAGCATTGGCGATGAACAGCACGCACAGCGACATGTAGATTGATGTGCCGTCCAGGTTGAACGCATAACCGGTAGGCAGTACCAGGCCGACGCTTTGTTTGGAACAACCAAATTTTTCCAGTTTTTGCAGCAGGCGTGGCAGGGCGCTTTCCGAGGACGCCGTACCCAACACGATGAAGATCTCGTCCTTGATGTACTTGAGGAAACGCCACAGGCTGAAACCGGCAATCCGGCACACAATGCCCAGTACCACAAAGATGAAGAAGGCGATGGCGACATAGAACATCAACACCAGGTTAGCCAGCGACATCAGCACCGCAGTGCCGTTGCTGCCTACCGCATAGGCCACCGAACCAAAAGCACCCAGCGGCGCGAACTTCATGATCAGGTTGATGAATTCGAAGAAGCATTCGGAGATACGGCTCAGGCCGTCCTCGATCACTTCACGACGTTCAGGCTTCAGGGCCAGCAAGGCAAAGCCGAACAGCACCGAAATCACCAGCACTTGCAGCAGTTGTCCACCTGCGAACGCACCGACGAAGTTGTCCGGGAAAATGCCATAGATGAAATCCATGGTTGACGTCGGGCCATGGCCCTTGGCGACGGCTGCGCTGGCGGCGGCTGCGGTGGCGCTGCTTGGATGCGCATCATGCATGCCTGAGCCGATCTGCAACAGGTTGCCCCAGATCAGACCAATAGCCAAAGCCAGCGTAGACACCACTTCAAAGTAAATCAGCGCCCGCAAGCCAACTTTGCCGACCCGCTTGATATCACCCGCCGAGGCGATGCCGTGCACCACGGTGAAGAACACCAGAGGCGCGACGGCGGTCTTGATCAGTTTGAGGAATATGTCACCAAGAATCTTGAACTTCGCCGCCAGCTCCGGAGCCAGAAAACCGAATGCGATGCCCAGCACCATGGCAGCGATGACCTGAAAAGTCAGGTCCCTGTAGAACGGTTTTTTTGTAGTCGTGGACATATCTGCAATCTCGTTGTTTTTATTAGCGAGTAATGGGCAGCGGGGCTCCATGCAAGGCGCGCCCCGTCCTGGTTGGGTTCAGCGTTTGACGGCTCCCTCACGGGCGAGGGCGATGTCAACCATTTGTGGTGCCAGGCCCAGGTAGTTAGCCGGATCGGTGAGGCGTTTCAGCTCTTCGATGTCCAGTTGCGCGGTGGCTTCACCCTGCGCGAGCAAGGCATCCAGCAGGCTGGTGCCCTGATCGTTGGCCATACGGCAGGCGGCATACACCACGTCGTGGGCGACCTGACGACCCAGCGCCGGGGCGAGGCCCATCATTACCGCTTCGGCCACGATCAGGCCTTGGGTCATGTCGAGGTTCTGGCGCATGCGTTCGGTGCGCACTTCCAGCCCGGCCAGCATGAATTTGGCCTGCCCCAGCGAGGCGGCGGTCAGGGCAAAGGCTTCCGGAATCGCGATCCACTCAGCCTGCCAGGGGCCTGTCGAACGTTCGAAATCCTGAATCATCGCGTCGAGCATCAGACCCGCGTGCTGGCGAACGCCTTTGGCTGCGGCGTACATCAGCTCGCAGGAAATCGGGTTGCGCTTTTGCGGCATGGTGCTGCTGGCGCCGCGACCCTTGACGAAAGGTTCGTACACTTCACCCAGTTCGCTGGTCATCATCATCATGACGTCCAGCGCCACCTTGCCCAGTGAGCCTGTGACCAGACCGAGGAAGTTCAGGGTTTCCGCCAGACCATCACGGGCTACATGCCAAGTGGCCTGAGGCACGCCAAGACCCAGTTCGTCCATCAACGCTTCCTGCACATCCAGGCCCTTGTCGCCCAGTGAGGCGAGGGTGCCTGCTGCGCCAGCGAACTGGCCGATTTCCACTCGCGGACGCAGCTCGACCAGACGCTCTGCGTGGCGATCAAACATGCTCAGCCACACCGCGCACTTGTAGCCGAAGGTGATCGGCAGCGCGTGTTGCAGGTGAGTACGACCCGCCATCGGTGTATCGCGATAGCGTTTGGCGAGGTCAGCAAGCAAGCCACGCACGGCTTGAATATCCCGCTCGACAATGGCCAGGGCCGCACGCACTTGCAGGACCACTGCGGTGTCCATGATGTCCTGAGTCGTCGCACCCCAATGTACATAGCGACCGGCTTCGCCGCAGGTTTTCGACAGTTGTTCAACCAGCGGGAGAATCGGATAACCGACGATTTCGGTTTCGTGCTGCATCAGCGCGAGGTCGAGGGATTCGTAGGTGGCGAGTTCGGCGATCTGCTCGGCGGCTTGCGCAGGGATCACGCCGCAGCGTGCTTCGGCGCGGGCCAGTGCCACTTCCACTTCGATGTAACGTTTGATCAAAGCCTTGTCGGAAAATACGCCGCGCATTTCAGCGGTGCCGAACATGTCACGGAAGAGAGCGGAGTCGAAGACGGTGCTAGACATGAAAGCATTCCTGTTATGTTGTTATTGGCCGTACATATTTAATATGTTCGTACATAATTCTTACGCCTGCACTGATACACTGTCAACACTGTGAAAAGCCGGGACTGATCGAAGGTATGAGCCAGACACGCTATGCCGTTGTTGCAAAAGACTTGATCGAGGGAATTGCCAGCGGTCGTTATCCCGTGGGTACGCTACTGCCGACTGAGTTCGAGCTCTGCGAGTTGTATGAGGTCAGCCGCCACACCGTGCGTGCCGCCATTACGCAGTTGCAAAATCAGGGGCTTGTTTCACGTCGCAAGCGAGTGGGAACTCGCGTTGAAGCGGCGACGCCAAGAGGTGGTTACTCGCAGTCCCTGGCGTCGGTTGCCGACCTGGCCCATCTGGCAGAAACCCAGGTCCGTAGCATTCAGGAAGTCAGTCATTTTGTGGCCGACATTGCACAAGCCAGGCGTCTTGGCCTGGAGCCTGGCGAGCATTACTTTTGCGTCTCGAGTATCCGGGTTGATCAGGAGAACTCACGTGCGCCGCTCTGCTGGACCGATGTTTACGCCCTGGACATTTACGCCGAGGTGATCGAACTGGCGAAGCAGCACCCGGATGAACTCATCGCGGCGTTGATCGAACAACATTTCGGACGGCACATTGATGTGGTTGACCAGCAGGTACGTGCGGTCTTGTTGACGTCTGAAATCGCCAAAAATCTGAATGCGGAAGCGGGCGCGCCGGGGCTGAAAATCCTGCGCCAATACCGTGATGAGGAAGGGCAGGTAATGGTCGTTTCCGAGACGGTCCATCCCGATGATCGCTTCACTCTGGTGACCCAGATGAAGCGTGAGAAGACGGGGTTTTAGGGGGCATGTGAAAATGTCAACTTGACCTGTAGGAGCTGCCGAAGGCTGCGATTGCGGTAGGCCAGGACGAATTCTTCGCAGCCTTCGGCAGGTCCTACAGGTAATGCATTTCAAGCCAGATCCTTGATCAGCGCCGCCCCGTCCGCGTACTGACATCCACCCACACCGCCAACACCAGAATGCTGCCTTTGACGATCATCTGCCAGTAGCTGTCCACGTCGAGCATGGACATGCCGTTGTCGAGGCTAGTGATGACCAGCGCCCCGAGGAGTGCGCCGTAAACGGTGCCGGAGCCGCCGCGCATGGAGGTGCCGCCGATGAAACAGGCAGCGATGGCGTCAAGTTCGCCCATGCTCCCGGCAGAGGGCGAACCCGCCGCCAGGCGTGCGGTATTGACCATGCCAGCAAGGGCGCACATCACGCCCATGATGCCGAATATCCACAGCTTCACGGCCTGCACGTTGATGCCTGACAGTCGCGTCGCTTCCATGTTGCTACCCACTGAATAGACCCGGCGGCCAAATACGGTCTGGGTGGTGACGTAGCTGAATACGCCGAGCAGAATCAGCAACAGCAGCACCGGCACGGGGATGCCGTCGTAGCTGTTGAGGGTCTGGACGAATCCGGCCAGCACCGCACCGATCAGCACCACACGCAAGATGTCTCGCACTAGTGAATGCGCAGCGAGGCCGTGGGCGGCGCGATTGCGGCGTTGTTTCCAGGTCAGATACAGCGTCAGTGCGAACAGTACGATGCCCAGCCCGGTGCCAACTGAATGCGGCAGATAGCCTTGCCCGACGTAAACCAGTTCCGGCGAGACCGGGGCGATGGTCGTGCCGCCGGTGATGCCCAGCAGAATGCCACGGAACGCCAACATGCCGCCCAGGCCGACGATGAACGACGGGATGCGCAGGTACGCCGTCATGTAGCCGTTGGCGAGGCCGATCATCAGCCCGCACAGCGCAACCAGGCTCAGGTTGGCCAGCAGCGGGATGTGATAGACCACGTCGAGAATGGCCGCCAGTCCACCCAGCAGCCCGAGCAACGAGCCCACCGACAAATCAATCTCGCCACTGATGATCACCAGCACCATGCCGCAGGCGAGAATGCCGGTAATCGACATCTGCCGCAGCAAGTTGGACAGGTTGCGCGGGGTCAGAAATCCACCGTCGGTTTGCCAACTGAAGAATAACCAGATGACCGCCACCGCGATGACCAGCGCGAGCATTTTGTAGCGTGTGAAGAGCTGTTTGACCTGATTCATCTACGCGGACTTCCGATCATTATTGTTGTTAGGGTCGGCAGTTTGGCTGAGTGCAGCGGCGAGTACCTGTTCCTGGGTCAGATCGTGATTGATGAAGTCACCGCGCAGTTGTCCTTCGCCAATGACCAGGACCCGGTCGGAGACGCCGAGCACCTCGGCCAGTTCCGAGGACACCATGATGATCGACACGCCTGCGGCCGCCAGCGCGCCCATCAGTTTGTAGATCTCGTATTTAGCGCCGACGTCGACGCCACGGGTGGGCTCATCGAGAATCAGCACGCGGGGTTGGGTCAGCAGCATTTTTGCCAGCACGGCTTTTTGCTGATTGCCGCCAGACAGGCTGGTGATCGGCAAGAACGGGCTCGCGGTCTTGAGGTGCATGCGCGAGATTTCCTTGTCGATGCTGTCCAGCTCGGCTTCGGCGTCAATGCGGGTCAGCCTGGAGTAGGAGTCCAGCACTGCGAGGGTAATATTCTGGCCGACTCCCAGATCGGGAATGATGCCTTGGCGCTTGCGGTCTTCGGGGACCATGCATAACCCGGCGTGGATCGATTTCAGTGGTGTGCGCGTGTCAATCTGCTTGCCGTCCAGCCAGACTTCGCCTTCGTGGCGGCCGGGGTAGGCGCCGAATAATGCCGAGACCAGTTCTGTGCGACCTGCGCCGACCAGCCCGGCAATACCAAGTATTTCGCCACGTTTGAGGGCGAATGAAATATCGTCGACCCGTTTGCGCTTCGGGTTGTCGACGTCGTAGCAGGTGATATGGCGCGCCTCGAAAATCACTTCGCCAATCTCATGAGGTTCGGTGGGGTAGAGGTTGCTCATTTCCCGTCCGACCATCTGGGTGATGATCTGCGCAATGTCCATGTCTGCCATCGCGGTGGTAGCAATGTGTTTGCCGTCACGGATAACCGATACGGTGTCACACACGGCGGCGACTTCATCCAGCTTGTGGGAGATGTAGACGCATGCAACGCCCTTGGACTTGAGGTCGCGGATGATATCCAGCAGTACCTCGATCTCAGAACGGGTCAAGGCTGACGAGGGTTCATCAAGGATCAACAGCCGCGCTTGCTTGTTCAGCGCCTTGGCGATTTCCACCAGTTGCTGATAGCCGCCGCCGTACTGGGAAACCGGCAGCGATACGTTCATGTCCGGGACTTTCAGTTCGCGCATCAGTGCTTCGGCACGGTGGGTCATAGCGGGGTAGTTCATGCGCCCGCCGAACAGCGTCAGCTCATGCCCCATGAAGATGTTCTCGGTCACCGAGAGGTCGGGCACCAGGGTCAACTCCTGATGGATGATGACGATCCCGGCCGCTTCGGTTTCGCTGATCGACTGTGCCTTGAGTGGCTGGCCGTCCCAGAGAATTTCTCCTTCCCAGGTACCGTGCGGGTAGACCGCCGAAAGCACTTTCATCAGCGTCGATTTACCTGCGCCATTCTCGCCGCACAGCCCTACGCATTCCCCGGGCCTGACCTTGATATCAATGCCATTGAGGGCTTTTACCCCATCGAAGGTTTTGACGATGCCATTCATTTGCAGCAAGAAGTCGGACATAGCGAATGCTCAAAGATAAGCGGGTGCAGGCAGAGACTGTTTCTGTAGGAGCTGCCGAAGGCTGCGATGGCGGTGTGTCAGGACGAGTGTCTTCGCAGCCTTCGGCAGCTCCTACAGAAATGCATTTCAATTCAAAGGAATGCATTTTTTGATCGGAGCGAGGTTTACGCTCAGATCACTTCCCCTCAATCTGCGCCTTGGTGTAAAACCCGTCCTTCTCCAGCAGATCAATGTTGTCCTTGGTCAGTGGTGTGGGCGTGAGCAGGATGGTGTCGACTTTTTTGCTGCCGTTGTCGTACTGCGAGCTGTAGGTGGGCTTCTCGTTGCGCGCCAGTTGCACCGAAAGCTTGGCGGCTTCGGTAGCGATGAGCTTCAGCGGTTTGTAAACGGTCATGGTTTGTGTGCCGCTGATCACGCGCTTGATCGCTGCCAGGTCGGCGTCCTGGCCTGAAATCGGCACCTTGCCAGCCAGTTTCTGTGCAGCCAGTGCCTGAATCGCGCCGCCTGCGGTGGCGTCGTTAGAGGCAACGATGCCGTCGATCTTGTTGTCGTTTCGGGTCAGGGCGTTTTCGACAATGCTCAGCGCTTCAGTCGGGTTCCACTCTTTGACCCATTGCTGGCCGACGATCTTGATATCGCCCTTGTCTATTGCGGGTTGCAAGATCTTCATCTGGCCCTCACGCAGCACTTTTGCGTTGTTGTCGGTCGGCGCGCCACCGAGCAAAAAGTAATTACCCTTGGGCGCGGCGTTCAACACGCCGCTGGCCTGCATCTCGCCGACCTTTTCGTTATCGAAGGAGATGTACGCGTCAATGTCAGCATTGAGAATCAGCCGGTCGTAAGACACGACCTTGATCCCGGCTTTCTTCGCCTCTGCAACAGCGTTGGTCAGTACCGTGGCATTGAACGGCACGATGACAATCACATCGACCCCGCGAGAAATAAGGTTCTCGATCTGCGAAATCTGTTTTTGCTCGTTGGCGTCGGCCGATTGTACGAAGACCTTGGCGTCCATTTTTTCCGCCGCCGCGACGAAGTAATCGCGATCGCGGGCCCAGCGCTCCAGGCGCAGGTCATCAATGGAGAATCCGATTTTTGGATGGGCAGGGTCGGCCATGGCCGGAATTGACAGCAGCGCGAGAGCGCCAACCAGTAGCGTGCGTTTAAAACTCTTCATAGTGGTGCGTCCTTTATTGTTGTTTTTAGAAGCGACTGCCTGACGATGAATATCGTGCTGGTAGAACTGTAGAGAGTCGCAAGGCACCGCGAGCACAGATTTGTCGCGCGAGTGTAACCGGATTGCGGTGCCCGTAGACCTCGATTTCGATCAGCGATAAATGAACTGGTTAACAACGTTTTCGAGCATTTCCTGCCTGCCGCTGACGGCTTGTGGATTCAGCTCTTTGGCGAAGGCATGTTCGGCCAGTGACTGAAGGCTGAACTCGCCTGCCAGCACCGACTTGCCCAACGGCTGCTGCCAGCCTGCGTAGCGCTGATCCTTGAATTGCTGAAGCCGGTCGTTCTGCAGCATGGCTGCTGCGCGTTCGAGAGACAGGGCGAGGACATCCATCGCTCCTACATGGCCGTGAAACAGATCGATTTCGTCAAGGCTTTGCCGACGCACCTTGGAGTCGAAGTTGAACCCGCCATTCTTGAATCCGCCCGCCTTGAGGATTTCATAAGTGGCCAGCGTCATCTCCTCGACACTGTTGGGGAACTGGTCGGTGTCCCAGCCGTTTTGCGGGTCACCGCGATTCGCGTCGATACTGCCAAAGATCCCCAGGGACGCAGCCGTCGCTATCTCATGATGGAAGCTATGACCGGCAAGGGTCGCGTGGTTGGCCTCGATGTTGACCTTGATCTCGTTTTCCAGGCCGTATTGCTGCAGGAAGCCAAATACGGTGGCGCTGTCGTAATCGTATTGGTGTTTGGTCGGCTCCTGGGGTTTGGGCTCGATCAGCAGGTCGCCTTTGAAATTGATCTGGTGTTTGTGCTCAACCACCATCTGCATGAAACGGCCCAGCTGTTCACGTTCACGTTTCAAGTCGGTGTTGAGCAGGGTTTCATAACCCTCGCGGCCACCCCACAGCACGTAGTTGGCGCCGCCTAGGCGCAGGGTCGCGTTCATGGCACTGAATACCTGAGCAGCGGCACAGGCAAAGACTTCCGGGTCCGGATTACTCGCAGCGCCAGCGGCAAAACGCGGGTTGCTGAAGCAGTTGGCAGTGCCCCACAACAGCTTTATTCCGCTTTGCTCCTGATGGCGCTCCAGATGGTCGATCATGTGCGCAAAGTTATTGCGGTACTCCTTGAGCGAGCTGCCTTCCGGGGCGACATCAGTGTCGTGAAAGCAGTAATAGTCGATCCCCAGCTTGGTAAAGAACTCGAACGCCGCCTCGGCTTTGCCCATCGCCACCTCCAGAGGATCGCCCGAATGCTGCCATGGGCGTTTGAAGGTGCCTGCGCCGAACACATCGGAGCCCGGCCAAACGAAGGTGTGCCAGTAGCAGGCAGCCATGCGCAGGTGCTCGCGCATTGGCTTGCCGAGGATGATTTTGTTCGCATCGTAGTGGCGAAAGGCGAGGGGCGAATCGCTGGCAGGGCCTTCGAAGCGAATTCGGTCGATAGCGGGGAAATATGGCATTCGCAATGTCCTTTTTGTTTTTATCGGTTCTTCTAATCGATTGCTCTTTTCAGTGCCTCGATACTAGCAACGGCCTTGTCGCTGCTGATTATGAAAATCATCAACACACAGTGCGATTTTGCGTATTGAGATTCTGCGTCTGCGCGCCTAGTCTGTTTCGATAACCTTGGCCAGGCCCAGGACAATAACAATGAAAACTGTACCGCCCGTTCACCGCGTTGCGCTGTTGTTCAATGGCAGCAAGATCTATGACCGCGGCATCATCAGCGGCATCGGCAACTACCTGAGCAGTACCCGCGCTTCCTGGGATCTATTTCTGGAGGAGGATTTTCTCTGCCGGTTGAAAGGTATCGAGCGTTGGCAAGGGGACGGGATCATTGCCGACTTTGATGACCCGATGATTGGCGAGGCGCTGGCCGGGATCAGGTTGCCAGTGGTTGCGGTGGGCGGCTCTTATCAGAACGAGGAGGACTATCCGCAAGGTATCCCTTACGTTGCCACCGATAATCAGGCCTTGATGACGCTGGCTTACGAACATCTCATTGACGCTGGTTTGACCCGTTTTGCCTGTTTCAGCCTGCCAGAAGCACAAGCCAATCGTTGGGCTCAGGAGCGTGAGAAGGCGTTTCGCAAATTGATGCAACGCGACGGTCTGCATGCTGAGATCTACCGTGGCATGGGCACCAGCGCGCCGCTTTGGGACAGTGCTGTTGAACAGCAGATTACCTGGCTGCAAAGCTTGCCCAAGCCTATCGGGATCATTGCCGTCAGTGATGCCCGGGCGCGGCAGTTGCTCCAGGCCTGCCTGACGGCCGGGATTGCCGTTCCGGAACAGGTGGCGCTGATTGGCATCGATAATGATCCGCTGACCCGCAGCTTGACGCGGGTCCCGCTGAGCTCCGTCAGCCAGGGCACAGAGACCATGGGGCGCACGTCGGCGCAGTTGCTGCACCAGATGCTGCACGGCATGCCCGCCAAGGGCACGCACATTCTGATCCCCCCGGATTCGATCAACGTACAGCTGTCGAGCCTGCACCAGCCATTAGGCGACCCTTATGTGATGCAGGCATTGTTGTTCATTCGCCAATACGCTTGCCAGGGCATCAAGACGGCGCAAGTCGCCGCTTATGTAGGGGTGTCGCGTTCAGCCCTGGAGTCGCACTTTCGTGACGCGCGCGGCTGCAGCGTGCATGACGAAATTCTGCGCTTCAAACTCACGGCGGCGGCCAATGGCCTGAAGAACACCGACTCGACCATTGCAGATACTGCCCGCAATTGCGGCTTCAAATCCGCGCAGTACCTGCATACGGTGTTCCGTCGCGAGTTTGGCTGCACGCCACTTGAGTATCGGCAGGAGGTGATTGTTTAGGAACATCGCCTGGCCGGTCCTGCGGGATTGCAGGTGAACATAGAATCCCCCACAAAAAACGCATTTTATTTATGTAGTTATATTTTTGACAGGAGCTGCCGAAGGCTGCGACAGCGGTGTGTCAGACACGCCGCCATCGCTGGCTTCGTGACTTCGGTGAGCTCCTACAGGCCCGATGTGTTCAGCCCTTTATTGAATATGTGGAACCTCATCAAGGCTTCGATACACCGCCAACCCCCGCTGCTGAGCCAGTTTAACTATCAGGTCCGCGCCCTCTGAAGGGCCGCCGATGCGCAATACGCCGTCACAGCGTTGCAGCAGCTTTTTTGCGTATTCATGGAAATGCTTCTGGAACACTTCGTCACCGATGCTTTTGGAACCCGCCAGTTGCACCAACGGTAACGCGACCCATTCGGCGACCATCGGGAAGTGCCCGGCACCCAGCAGTTCTGCGGCGGCTGCTTGCATGGCCTGCACATTGGCTTCCAGCAAGGCGGGGTCATCGCTGGTGCCCGAACGGTAAGGGCCTGCCACCAGAATCATCAGGCCGGAAGAGGGGGGCATGAGCTGTTTGATGTGCTGCAGAAGGATAATGGTTTTGCCATCCATGATCCGGCCGTCGTTTACCATTTCAAGCGCCACATCGAAGGGCAGTTCCAGCACTTCGATGTCCTCGCCTTCTTCGGCCAGTCCACCGCCGTCATTGATGCGATCTTCCGGCTGGTATTCCCCGACAAAGAAATGCAGGCGCTCAGTCACTGAGCCCGGGCTCATGAACGCGTCATAGATCTTGCGCACCGATTTGACCCGGTAACCGGTTTCCTCTTCGGCTTCCAGGCGGATTCGCTCTTCGGGACTGGCGTTATCCAGCAGGCCCGCAGCCGCTTCGATCAAGTAACCATCGTGCCCGTTGACGAAAGCCGGGATGCGAAATTGCCGAGTGAGAATAACCGTCCGTTTTGCCAGGTTGTAAAGCCCGATCGTGGCACCATTGCCCCTGTCGTATACCTCACGGGTAACTGCCTGCCAACTGCCGTCCCGACGTGGCATTTCGAACTTGATATTTTTCAGCAGATACCAGTTATCCGACAGCAGATGTTCGCCTGTGATTCGAACCTTGCGTGTATCCATGCGGGGCAGTCCTTTGTGGTCAGGTATTACGAACGGTGGTGTATTTGTCAGCTCCAGGGGCACATGGTATGTTCCGCGACCGACTGGATCTACGTGCAGTTCTGGACGCTTTTAACCCGTACAGCATGGGCGTAGGGTCACATTCAGTAGTGCATCGCTGATGAATTTTCCGAAAATTTCTCTATGGGTACTGTTTGGCCTATAAGTGAACGCTTCAGCGCGAAATCCATACGCTGACAAGTTTCATAGTTGCGCAACGGACAGTGCTATTCAAATGCCAAAAAATACTCCCACTCCTGACGCGGCTGCGCCTCCCAAGCGTCGCCACATCCCCAAAGGGGATATGCGCAAGCTGGAAATCATTCAGGCCGCCATGGTTATTTTTGCCAGGGATGGATTTGCGGGCGCGACGCTGACCAACGTTGCCAAGGTCGCGGGCATATCGCAAGTCGGGTTGCTACATCACTTTCCCAACAAGCTCGCGCTGTTGCACGCCGTGCTGCAGCATCGGGATCAATACATCGCCACCCGTTTACAGGAAGCTGATGAGGTGGCGTCGCTGGACGGGTTTTTAGCGTTTTTGCAGTTCATCATGAGGTTCAGTACCGAGGACGCTGCTGTCAGTCAGGCGCTGATGATCATCAACACGGAAAGCCTGTCCGTGACTCACCCGGCCAACCGGTGGTTCAGCGAACGCTTTGAGATTGTGCACGGCCACATCAAAGCTCAACTCAATCTGCTGATCGAGGCGGGCGAAATTCGTGCGGACACCGATGTGAAGCAGGTCAGCCTTGAGATTGCGTCGATGATGGACGGAATGCAGATTCAATGGCTACGCTCCCCCGATTACGTTCCGGTTGAACGTGCTTTTGCGAGGTTTCTCGAGCGTCTGGCTTCGGACCTCAAACCGACCGGACTCGTCAGAGAACGACCGCTTGATAGTCAGTGATCGGTGGCTGTAGCAGCCACCGATCACGCTCTGTGCAGGCTGACTTAGTAAGCCTGTTCCGGCTTGACTTGAACTGCGTTGCGCAGCGGAATCGGGAGAGGGTTGGATTCACGCGTCGACAATTTCTCGCCATACAGCGCGACGACGGTGCGGTTCAGTGCCAGGTTTTCCGAATCCTTGCCCACCAGAACCTTGAACTTGCCCGGGTCTACGATCCAGCTCACAGCGTCAGGCGAATAGTAGGCGAACGAGCGGGAGTCCAGCGGAATCGTAACGGTTTTGCTTTCGCCCGGCTTCAGGTAGACCTTGGAGAAGCCCTTCAGCTCTTTTTCCGGACGATCAACTTGCGGCTTTGAAGGCTGCACGTACAACTGAGCGACTTCGAAACCAGGCTTGTCGCCTGTGTTGGTCACGGTGAACGTGGCCTTGATGGTTGCCCCAGGTGCAAGCACGTTGCTCGACAGCTTCAGGTCGCTGTATTGGTATGTCGTGTAAGACATCCCGAAACCGAACGGGTAGAGCGGCTTCGCATGGTTCTTGTCGTAACCGCGATAGCCCAGATACAGGCCTTCGCTGTAGGTCATTTCAGTCGGCGGTTTAGGGCTGCTGAAGTAGTACGGAGCCGGATCGGAGTACGAGGCGAAGCTCGGGTTGTCCTGCACTTTCTTGTCCAGCGTGATAGGCAGCTTGCCCGAAGGGTTGACCTTACCGTACAGGATTTCCGCCAGTGCCTGACCGCCTTGCTGACCCGGGAACCACGCGTGCAGGGAAGCCGCGACCTTGGTTGCCCACGGTTGCATATCCATACCGCCGCCGCCGTGCATCACGACGATGGTTTTCGGGTTGGCTCTCTGCACGAAGCTGATCATCTCGGACTGAAATTGCGGCAGTTCGAAGGGGTGATCAAGGGACTCGCCTTCGTATTCGAAGTTGCTGCCCGCTGCCACCACGACTGCGTCATAGTCAGCCAGATTGGTCGGTGGACGCAGCGACGCCCAGCTCAATTGCACGCCATTCATGCCGCCCAGCACCGGGGTGTAATTGCCTTTGAGTCGACGATATTCCAGGCGCACGTTGTACTCGGTGCCGGCTTTCAGCGCGACAGTTTTGACGGTACGTGGCACCACAGGAATCAGGTCGAATGAAACCTGCTTGTCTTCATGCTCAACCACCAGCTCGTCGTTGATCCAGAGCTTGTAAGCACCATCGGCACGGACTTTGAAGACGTGCGGGCCGGTGATGGTAGGTTTGATCTTGCTGGTGAAGCGAGCCGAGAACGCGCCCGGTGCCGGGTTGTAACCGGTTACCGCGCTGGTGCCGCTGTCGGTTACGTTGGTGTTTGTGATCCAGCTCAGGTTGAGGCCTGGCTCGATGCTGGTTGCAACAGGATCGCCGGACAATGTGGTGTTAGCGTAGTACTCGGCTTTCACACCCGTGTTGCTGATGGCTTCCTTGCCTTTGCCTTTACCCGTACCCGGCTGATACCAGACCGACGATTTAGGATCGAGGCTCATCTGCGGCAGGTAATCGACATTACTGGTGCTCGACGCCAGCTGCTTGAGGCCGCTGAGTTCAGTCACGTAGCTGGCAGGCGCTGAGTAAGCGGTGCCGAATGGCGCAGTCGGTGGCTGCATTGCCAGGTCGCCGATGACAGCGATCTTTGCCGTTTTCGGCAGTGGCAGCAGAGGTTTCTGCCCATCCACAGGTTCGTTGCGCAGGAGCACAATCGACTCCCTAGCGACGTTCAGCGCAGCCAGTTGGCCGTACTCGCGGTGCTCGAGAGGCTGGGCCTTGTTGATGCCCTTGTCAAAGCCGTAGCTGACCAGTGCCCTGAGATTCCTGCGGACTTTGTCGTCGATGACGCTTTGATGCAGTTGGCCGTTCCAGACATAGGGCAGCAACTTGGCTTCAGTGAATTGCAGGCCGCTCGGCATGTCGATATCGGTGCCAGCCCAGGCGCCTTTGAATGCGTCCTGCACCGAGTTGAAGTCGCTCATCACGTTGCCCTGGAAGCCCCACTGGCCTTTCAGAATGTCAGTGATCAGGTGATGATTCTCACAGGCATATTCGCCATTGATCTTGTTGTAACCGCACATGATCGAGGCAATATTCGAGTTCTTGACCAGCGATTCGAAGCCGGGCAGATACAGCTCCTGCATGGCGCGCTCGTCAATTTTGACGTCCAGATAGTGCCGGTTCGCCTCTTGCTCGTTCATCAGGTAATGCTTGGCGGCAGCCTGAATCCCCTGGACCTGGATACCGTTGGTGACGGCCGGAGCCAACACTGCGCCGAGGAATGGATCTTCACCACTCATGTACTCGGCGGAGCGCCCGTTGAACGGGGTGCGATAGAGGTTGATGGCCGGAGACAGCATTTGCTGACCGCCAGCTATCCGGGTTTCGTAGCCAATCGCCAGACCGAATTCCTTGGCCCGGTTGATGCTCCAGGTCGCGGCCAATGCCGACGGTGACGGGTACTGCGCACCGAATGTCTTGCCGCCGACCAGTACGCCCATGGCCGAGTCGTAGGCGACGGTGCCTTGCAGGTTGAATTTGTCCAGCTTGGGAATCATGCGGCCGTCATCGACGCGCGAGAAGTTGATTTTTTCCGACTGGGTCATGTTGTCGAGCATCGCGCCAACCCGCGCTTCGACCTCATTGCCCGTCATCGGGGTGACAGCCATTACGGTGCCTGCCTGAGCAATGCTCAACGCAAGCAGACTCAGGCCTAAGCCTTGTTTGATCATGGACATGGAGCTACTCCTGAATTCGTTCGATAGGGTGTGTGCTGCGTATCAAACGAAGACTCATTTCTCTTCGTCGGTCGTTGGGGCGTCGTCGGTCACGACCGGGGCGTCCAGCACCGTCTGCGCGCCTGTCGACTGGCTTTTTGTGGCACTTTCGGCGCCAGTGATCTGCTCGCGTTTGGCCTCGACTTCCACGCGCACATCACTCGATGTCGACGGCAGGGGATTTTTGTTTTCGGCGGCTGATACAGAAAGTGTGGTGAGGCCCATCAGAAAAATGGCAGCAAGAGGCAGCAAGCTTCTAGCCATCGGGAGAATCTCCAAATAGAAGTGGGTAACAAAGAAGTGTCAGCGCGTGGAGGTTTACTACAGGCTGCAGACAGTAAGTCAGTAGTGTGAGCTTAAAGTTCTGTGGCGGCAAAGATAGAAGGGTTATATATTTTTATATTTTATCTTGGTGTTCTTGATTTTTTTAATTTTATTGAATTTTTATTGTTTTTATATAAATTTAATTGGTTTTTTATTCTAAGGATTTACATTTTTTAGCTATAAAAAATCTTTCATAAAAACAGAGTGATGGCTCTGTTTTGGCGATGTTAAAGTGATCTGGTCAGGGGGGTTATCCCCTTAATGTCGCGCTGTCTAGAGAATGTGCGTGCCACGCTGCTCATTCCAAAAGGCGAGAAAACTCACGGTGTGAACAAGTGCGGTTGTTCAGGCTAATGTACCCAGAGGTTTATCGGTGACATCCCAAGCCAGTTCCTTTTTGTTTCATGAGTCTGGAGTAAACCCAAGGCTCACAGACGCTCTTGCGGTAGATCTGGCGATTTTAGACGCGGTCTGGCTACTCACCGAGGGAAAGCCTAGCGGGGGCAAACCACGAAAACTGACGTGCGGGCAGATATACATGCAGTTGGTGCGTCGTCAGCCAAGCGTTCCGTCTATCGTGCGCTGTGTGTTGGCGATCGATGTGCTCGTGAGCGAAGGGCTGTTGGTGTCGGAGAGAGTGCTGGAGGAGGACCCTGCTTTTCCTTACACCCTACACATCATCCGCGGGCTGACCGAGATTGGCACCGCATGCCTGGTGACCAGCGATGCCGTTCACAGCAGCGGGCAACCTGTGCGACTTTGATTCGCATGGACGCTTATCAAGATGTAGAAGTGCAATAGCAGATGCGCGTTAAAGTCATCAACTTGTCACTTGCAGTCATTGAGCCGGTCGCGAAGCTCGTCTTTACTGTTGCCCAATGAACAGGCCACCAAGGCCTGAATAATTGACGGCTGCCCCAGGCGGTCGCATCCCGTGACAGTTCGATGGAGTTTCTATGGCCGCCGCTCATTACCCGCACCTGCTGGCCCCGCTGGATCTGGGCTTTACCACCTTGCGCAACCGCACCCTGATGGGTTCGATGCACACCGGTCTGGAAGAAAAGCCCGGCGGTTTTGAGCGTATGGCGGCGTATTTTGCCGAGCGGGCAACGGGCGGTGTCGGGCTGATGGTGACGGGTGGGATTGCGCCTAATGAAGAAGGCGGCGTTTACACCGGTGCGGCCAAGCTGACCACGGTTGAAGAGGCTGAGCAGCATCGCGTGGTGACTCAGGCGGTGCATGCTGCGGGTGGCAAGATTTGTCTGCAAATCCTGCATGCCGGACGTTATGCCTATAGCAAGAATCAGGTTGCCCCAAGCGCCATTCAGGCGCCCATCAATCCCTTCAAACCCCGCGAGCTGGACGAAGAAGGCATCGAAAAGCAGATTTCCGATTTCGTCACCTGCTCGACGCTGGCCCAACGTGCCGGTTACGACGGCGTTGAAATCATGGGGTCTGAAGGTTATTTCATTAACCAGTTTCTCGCGGCTCACACCAACCATCGCACTGATCGCTGGGGTGGCAGCTACGAAAACCGCATGCGTCTGCCGGTGGAAATCGTTCGGCGGGTTCGCGAAGCCGTTGGCGCCGAGTTCATCATTATCTTTCGCCTGTCGATGCTCGATCTGGTGGAAGGCGGCAGTACCTGGGAAGAGATCGTGCAATTGGCTCAGGCCATTGAGCAGGCCGGGGCGACGATTATCAATACCGGTATCGGCTGGCATGAAGCGCGGATCCCGACCATCGCGACCAAGGTGCCGCGTGCCGCATTCAGTAAAGTCACTGCCAAACTGCGCGGCTCGGTAGGCATTCCGCTGATCACCACCAATCGCATCAATACACCGGAAATCGCCGAGCAGATTCTCAGCGAAGGCGACGCCGACATGGTCTCCATGGCCCGGCCTTTTCTGGCGGACCCAGAGTTCGTCAACAAGGCTGCTGCGGGGCGGGCTGATGAGATCAATACCTGCATCGGCTGTAATCAGGCCTGTCTGGACCATACGTTTGGCGGCAAGCTGACCAGTTGCCTGGTTAATCCGCGGGCCTGTCATGAGACCGAGCTGAATTACATCCCGACGCGCCAGAGCAAGAAAATCGCCGTGATTGGCGCTGGCCCTGCTGGTCTGGCGGCCGCCACGGTTGCCGCTGAGCGCGGCCATCAGGTGACCTTGTTCGATTCGGCCGCAGAAATTGGCGGCCAGTTCAATATCGCCAAGCGCGTGCCGGGCAAGGAAGAGTTCTACGAAACCTTGCGTTACTTCGCGCGCAAGCTGCAGACCACTGGCGTCGACGTGCGGCTCAACACTCGTGTTGCTGTCGAAGACTTGCGCGGCGCGGGTTACGACGAGGTCATCCTCGCGACTGGCATCGCGCCACGTACCCCGGCGATACCCGGTATCGAACATCCCAAAGTGTTGAGCTATCTGGATGTGATCCTGCAGCGCAAGCCAGTGGGCGCCAGCGTTGCGGTGATTGGCGCGGGCGGTATCGGTTTTGATGTCTCGGAGTTTCTGGTGCATCAGGGCATTTCCACCAGCCTGGACCGCACGGCTTTCTGGAAGGAGTGGGGTATTGATACTGCCCTGGAAGCACGCGGCGGTGTAGTGGGGATCAAACCTGAGTTGCACGCCCCGGCGCGTCAGGTGTTCCTGTTACAGCGCAAGGCTTCCAAGGTGGGTGATGGTCTGGGGAAAACCACCGGCTGGATCCACCGCACCGGCCTGAAGAACAAGCAGGTGCAGATGCTCAACAGCGTTGAATACCTGCGGATCGACGATGCTGGCCTGCACATTCGGATTGGTGAAGGTGAAGAGAGGGTGTTGGAGGTGAACAACATCGTGATCTGTGCCGGGCAGGATCCACTGCGAGAACTGTATGACGGGCTGGTCGAGACCGGGCAGAGCGTGCACCTGATCGGCGGCGCGGACGTCGCTGCCGAGCTGGATGCGAAGCGGGCGATTGACCAGGGTTCGAGGTTGGCGGCGGGGTTGTAGGGTTTTCCTGGGGAACGCAATTCTTGTGGGAGCGGGGGGTGGGCGCGCGGGAGTGTACACGGGGGGAACAAAGCCCCCGGGGGAGGGGATAGACGGGCAAGCGCGCACACCCACCGGGTGTTGGATTATAGTTTTATATAACA